>NZ_JACJDM010000059.1:0-27029 GCF_014163545.1 Pseudoalteromonas sp. SR45-6 | reverse complement strand
AGCGTGGGTTTAGCTGGATCACAAGCCGTTCTAAGCACCCAAAGCAGTCAAAAGAAAGCCAAGAGGCTTTTAAAAAAGTTCCAAGTGGAAACGATCCTTCACACCCCAGGACATCTCCCTTTAGAGCGCATTGATGTTTGGTTTCAAGATGAAGCACGGTTTGGACAACAGAATCAAACAACACGCTTATGGGCTGAAACAGGCTCGAGGCCCCGCGCAACAAAACAACAGCAGTTTGAGTATGGATACTTATTTGGTGCAGTCTGCCCAAGTAATGGTAAAACAGAAGCGCTGATCAGCCCTATCGTCAATAAAGAGGTCATGACGCAACACATGGAATTAATATCAAAAGCCACGGAGGCAGGACGTCATGCGGTCGTGATCGTTGATGGCGCTGGTTGGCATACTATTGATACGGTACAACCATTCAATAATGTCACACTAATAAAACTTCCGCCTTACTCCCCGGAGTTAAATCCAATAGAGCAAGTATGGAGTTGGCTACGGCAACACTGTCTATCAAACCGTGTATTTAGTGGTTATGAAGAAATAGTCGAACAGGTATTGCAAGCGTGGAATAAATTCATCTCAGTGCCTGATACGGTTAAAAGCATATGCTCTAGAGACTGGATAAAATTGACTTAATCTTTATGCAGATTGGTATAAGGAGGCAAGGTATCACAGAGACATTTTTAATGCCTTCATCAACATTGCCCATGTGCCAGCTTGCGTGATCAACTATGACCACAGCGTGCTCTCCATAGCGCGTCGCATCCGAAATGTGTTTGGTATTAGCCTAGAAGGTTGTTAAAATAAATTCGACTTCAATCAGCAAGCCATTGAAATAGAGTGTTATTTTCGGTTGTATTGTTCACTCTGAGTTCTAACAGGGAGCTTATTGAGTTAGATTTAAGATCTAATATTGGATTGCCTTTATTTTCCTCCAAAGTAACATTGTTTTTAAGACCTTTTTCGGTTACTTCACAGGTGCCATTTTTACAAATAACATCAGGTTCTGGTCTGAGGAGCTGCTTATCTGAAGTAATAATAACATACCGATCATCAACCTTAGAAGAATCTTCAAAAGCCTTAAATTTTTCAGCCGAAAAGCTTGGCACTATTCCCGCTTTTATTTCTATCATATGTTGTAGAAATTGGTAACTACCCCTATGAGACAATGCACTTAAACCTGGTTCAGTCATAAACGAAATGAAACCCTCATCTATATCAGATGAAGATAATTTTTTCTGACTATCAAGAATATTATTTATCGTAGCTTGATCTTTATCCGTAAAGCTGACCGCAAGCTGGTATCCTTCACCGTTGAAGTGTCCATTATTAAAATTATTAAGTATCTTCCCATCGTCATGCATTCTGTAACCACCAAGATCACTGGCAAACTGACGGATATACTTAAAATCTATATTATTATTATCAGCATATTCATAGATATCAGCTAATAACTCTCTATCTCCTTGTGTCAAAAATTCATAAGAACTTCGCATTAAGTTAGATAAGGACATCCCATCAGCGCCGCTTAAAATTTCTGATTCAGTACCACCAAAAATATCCGTCACCATAGCTTCATAATAATGCTCAGACCGGCTTATATTTTTGCTTTTTTCTAAATCCCGTTCATCTAAAATAGACTCGAACTGTGATGTTACTTGCGAGCTATATTTATCGGAAACCATCGCTTTACTAAAAGAAGAAAAAGAGTTCATATGAGATAATAGTAATTCTTCAAATGATGCTAGTGCGGTAACGTTACTTTCGTATTTAAGGCTGTCTCGTTTTAGGTTTGATAGGTTTTGCTGATCAAGTGTGTGCCATCTTTCATATGCAGCTACCCTCTCTGAGCTGCTAAATGTATTACTTGTGTCTAATGCTATCGTCTCAAGTTTTGATTTGGATAAATGTTCAAATTCCCATTTTGCTGTGGCAACCTCATCACTATTTATTTTTGCATTTGAAGAGAGTATTTCCTTATGTAGAGATAAATTTTGCTGACTTAATTTAGAAATATCAATAGAGCTTTTGGCCTTACTTAATTTCGACGATAATGAAGAAACCGATGCATGTATTTCTATATCCTTACTTTTTTTGGGGTCAGATTGTGGCTGAGGAAAAGCTTTTCTCGCATTTAACAAACTTCTCTTGATATCAGGTATATCCATACTATTGACCCTCTAAACGAAAATAGACTCCTTTGATTAAATTTGGAGTCTAAGGTGTTAATTAGTTAGTTGTGTAGTTAAAAGTTATACTTTCTATTCTATTTGGTGTTGAATAATGGAAAGTACCAGTTGCTTCAACTCTATGAACAATTGATACTTGAATACCTGGTTTGAAGCTCTCACCATTAAATACTGTTACCTCTCCAGTAGAGTTTGGCACAATTGGTTCGCACTTAATGGGATTGTTGTTATATGCTCGATAAAAGCACAATTCAACAATCTCGCCAAAAGAATCTGGGTAATTTGCAGATGTGTAATTAATCCCAGTAATTTTACCTGTTTTACTCTCAAGTGGAATATCTCTTAAATCGCCATGTAATATAGAAAATAGAGATGATGACAGACCACCGGCAGAGCTTAATACTAGCATCCTGCTTTGTACCTTTTTTACATTATTTTAATGAGGCAACATTGTCAATGTAATAAGAACAAATTATTCAATCTGGTTAGCTAGGCCATACTATGTAATGGATATTTGTACGTTTAAGTATCCATTATTAAATGATCACTTTTTTAAATTCAAATGAGAGGGCACCCAACTAAATTACAAAAACTATTACTAGGTTTACTCGCTGATCTTATGCTTATAAAGCAGAAGAGCTGAGCGCTTCATGTTTGTGTGGGAGTTTGTCGACTATGAATGGGGATCCCGTGTCGAGACTGTAGCTGTCATCTAGCTAATTAAAAGTTGAGTGCAGTAAAGCATAGCCTTTGACCTTTAGAAAATATTATCTTGTTGCAATTTCCTCCTTGGTTTACTTTCTGAGCTGTGTAAAACTAGCTGGGTTAATTTAGTAAATCAGGTGACATGAATGTCGAATATAAAAGCTTGGAAACTTATCAGTTTATTTTGTTTGGTAAGCTTACTTATGGGCTGTCAATCGAAAGAAGAGCAGTTACAAGAAACAATTAAACAATCTATAGCTAAAGCTGAAGTTGAGTTAGCAGGACTTGGTAGTGCCTTAGATAACGGCTCAATTCGTAATGCCGCTTTATTAAGCGAATATGGCCGTATACTTAGCAATGAAAAGCCAGAGCTAGCTAAAATTGCTGGCGTGCTCGTGCAAGATGCAACTCGAAAAGGCCCGCTTTACTCAGGTTTGCAACAACGCTTAGCTGATATCAAAAGTACTTACCTTATTCCTCCTTACGATGAAACACTGCAAAATATTGATTTGTTGCGAGATGCTGCAAAGCCCGCTTTATTTTCGGATGCTTTGACCGATCCTATTAATATGCTTGCTGATATGTCGGGTGGCTCGCTTGCGCGTGTCGGTGCAATCAGTCAGCAGGCTGAAGGGGTTGGTGAAGGCAACCAGTTAGTCGGCAATCCTAATTATGGTAATTGGCAAACTAACAGTAGCGGTATCAGCTTTTGGCAGTGGTATGGCATGTACCGCATTTTAGGTGATGTATTTGATCGTGTTGAATATGGTAGTTGGAGCAAGCGCCGAAAGTATAGTTATTATAATGATTATGGTCGTGCGCGTTATTCTAGCCCTAAGCAAATTAAAGCACAAACCGCCGTTGAAACACGTACTAAGCAATCGTATCAACGCCAAGGTAAGCAATTCACAAGCCCTTATGCATCTAAAAAAACCGGGGCTTCTGGGTTAAGTCGTAGCAGTTATACACCACCAAAAAGTCGCAGTAGTTACTCCAAAACCAGTAGCTATAGTAAAGACTCGGGATCGGTCAGAAACAGCAATAATAGAACCTCTCGCGGTGTCAGTCGCGGTAAGTAAACGGCTATTTAAAGATTTAGTGTTGGAGTTTAAAGAATATGTACGAATTTAATGGAATAACTATGTGGTCACTACAAGCAATCGCGATTGATTTTGCGATTATTATTGCACTGTTTGTGAGCCTTAAATATATCAAAGGTTGGGTATCTAACTTACATGCCAATGATGAGATCACTGAGCGTGATAATTTTGCGTTTGGTATTAGCTTTGCTGCTGGCTTAGTTGCTTTAGCAATTGTGCTGACGGGTGTAAGCAGTGGTGCATTTGCAGTGAGCTTACAGCAAGAAGCATTGCAAATGGCAGCTTATGGTTTGTTAGCTATTGTGCTAATAAAGCTTGGGCACTTTTTTCAAGATAAAGTGGCACTGCGCAAGGTCAGCTTACATGATGAAATAGTGAAGGGTAATGTAACTGCCGCGGTGATTGATTTTGGTCATGTTGTGAGTGTGGCAATCGTGATTCGCTCAGCGCTATTTTGGGTGGCAACAGAAGGTTGGCATGGTTTACCAATCGTTATAGCAGCGTTTATTATTGGTAGCATTGCGTTATTGCTCGTGAGCCAGTATCGCGTACAACTATTTAAGCGTACTAACCGAAGTGGAGATTGCCTACAACAAGCAATTGTTGACGGTAACTTGGCTGTTGGTATTCGCTATGCTGGCTTTTTAATCGGTAGCGCGCTTGCGCTTACTGCGGCTTCAGGTATCGCGCCTTATGCTGCAGATAGCATTAACACCAGCTTGATTTTCTGGGCGATTAGCGCTTTGGTTAGTTTAATTGCATTTATCGTACTGCATTTAATTACGATTAAAATTATCCTTTCAGGTTGCGATATATCAGACGAAGTGAACCGTCAAAAAAATGTGGGTGTAGCAACTATTTCAGCGGCAATCTCGTTTGCTGTGGGTATTACCATGGCAACTCTATTAGGCGCGTAAAACTTGTCACATTCTAAGCAAAGCCCAAGTAAGTACTCCTTACTTGGGCATGATTTTTTATTAATTACTGTTATGGCCATACTCGCTGGGTGTGGCCTTATTTATGAATATCTGCTATCTCATTATGCCGGACGAGTTTTAGGCTCTGTAGAGAGCGCTATTTATGCGATGATAGGCACTATGATCGTAGCTATGGGTATAGGGGCTTTTTTAGCGCGTTGGTTTAAGGATGCCTTTACCGCCTTTGCTTGGCTTGAAAGTCTTATTGCACTTGTTGGTATGGGTTGTATCTTAGCTATAGCCAGCGTTATTGCTGTTAGTTATTCTTTACCGCATATTTTTTCTGACATTTTTAATCTACCCGCGGATGTGGTGCTCAACGGCTATGTTTTTCAAAAACTCCAAGAGTGGTCACGATTCCTACCTTATGTATTTGGCTTATTGTTAGGTCTATTAATCGGTATGGAAATTCCACTTATCGCTCGCATACGTCAGCATGTTTATGGTCGTTTCTTAGAAAATAATGCAGGCACGATCTACGGTGCCGACTATATAGGTGCAGGTATTGGAGCGGCTATTTGGGTTAGCATTATGTTGGCTATGCCAATCATGCAGGCTGCGGCATGGACTGCGCTATTTAATATTATCGCAGGTTTGGCATTCTTATGGCGTTATCATAGCTATGTCCGTTACGCCAAACTATTACTGGTATGTCATATCGCTTTACTGGTGTTATTTGGTTTTATTTTAATGCTTGGTAGTAGCTGGATGAAAGATTTAAGTAATGTGCTTTATAAGGATAAAGTTATTTATTCTGAAGCGACGAAGTATCAGCATCTAGTGTTAACCGAGCGATTGAGCCGCAATCAACCCGATCCAATTACCGATCTTTACTTAAACGGCCGCTTACAGTTTTCTAGCATTGATGAACAAATTTATCATTCAATGTTAGTGTATCCGCCATTATTAGCCTCGAACCGTCACGATAATGTATTGATTATAGGCGGTGGTGATGGGTTAGCACTAAGAGACGTATTGAAGTGGCCTGTTAAAGAAGTCACCTTAATTGATTTAGATGCCCAGTTACTTAGTTTATTTGGTCATGATGACGATGAATTTAATCCTCCGGCAGCTATTCATGAGCGCTTAACTAAACTTAATAAGCACTCAATGGCTGATCCTCGATCGCATATTAAAGTGGGTGATGCTTTTCTTGAAGTAGAGCGGTTACTTGATGAAGGTAAGCGTTTTGATACCATCATTATTGACTTACCTGATCCGAATCATCCCGATTTAAATAAAATGTACAGTGACTATTTTTATAATCATATCCGTCAATTACTAGCCGCAGATGGTGCAATGGCTGTGCAGTCAACTTCGCCTTATCATGCTAAAAAAGCATTTTTAAGTATTGGTAAAACAGTCAAAGCGGCAGGTTTTAAGCATGTTGAGCAATACCAGCAAAATATTCCATCATTTGGACAATGGGGATGGACGATTGCAACCACCACAGGTCAATCTGCAAGTGCGAGAATTAGCGATATAACAAGCTTACCAGTTGCTTCTAGATGGATCAGTAAAAAATATTTATTGGCAGCATTCGTATTCCCCAATCATTATTTTGAACAAATAAATGATATTGAAGTCAATCAATTAGGCTCAGGTAATTTATATGATTATTATCGTAGTGCATGGCAGATAGAAAGCGAATTGTATAAAAATTAATAAATCATGGTTGACATAATATGTCGACCATGCGAATCTTAACTCAGACATAATATGTCAAATGACAAAAGGCAGAGACATGGAATTAAATGAACTTTCAATAAAACTAGCATCTTTTGAAACTGAAGGCGCTAACTTTGAGTCTTTCTTGATTGCCAATCCAGGCGAGCAAGATGTGTTGCAAGTCATAGTAGATGGCAATGATGAGCTTCCTATTTTTGTTACTCAGACACAAGAGCAGCTGTTATGTATTAGCTATTTGTTCGCTGATGAGGAAGTGAAGCCTGAACTACGTGATGAGTTGAATGAAACCTTATTACGTTTGAATGTACCAATCCCGCTGAGTGCATTTGCGAAGATTGATGATAAATATGCGATCTTTGGTGCTTTGTCGGTTAATTCATCGTTTGATGATATTACCCATGAGCTAGTTACTTTAGCTGATAATGCCATCGATGCATTAGAAGCGGTAACCATTTATTTAAACGATTAACAGCTAGCTATTTTAAGTGGAGTTAAGATTATGAGTATTTTAAAAAAGTTATTTACAGCAGTACGTGGCGGCGCGCGTGAAGCGGGCGAAGCAATTGTTGACGCGAATGGTATTCGTATCTTTGAACAAGAAATTGCTGATGCGCAAAACGCGCTGCAGCGTGCTAAAAAAAGCCTAACTGAAGTGATGGCTAAAGAAATGCAAACGAAGCGTAAGATTAGCGCATTAGATGCCTCAATTGCTGAGCACGAAGCGTATGCAGGTCAAGCACTTGAAAAAGGTAATGAACCGTTAGCGCTAGAAATTGCTGAGAAAATTGGCGACTTTGAAGCTGAAAAAGCAGAGCATGATCAAGTGTTAGCTGGTTTTAGCAATCATATTGTAACGTTGAAGCAGCAAGTAAAAGATGCTGAAAAATCGATCAAAGAAAACCAACGTCAGCTTACTATGGTTAAAACCACTGAAAGCGTGCAACAAGCAACAATGGCAGTAAATAGCACACTTAATACTAATAGCTCGTCGATGACGAATGCACGCCAATCACTTGAGCGTATCAAGCAACGTCAACAAGATCGTAGTGACCAGCTTGGTGCTGCTAAAGTACTTGAAGCTGACACTAATGGCGATGATCTTAAAGCTAAAATGGCTGAAGCTGGAATTGGTGATAGCAATCCAAAAAGTGCAGATATCTTAGCGCGTATTAAAGCGAAGCAAAACGGCTAACGCGCAATTACGATTATTAAAAGGTAACTTATTATAAGTTACCTTTTTTGCTTATGAGGCAGTCTATGTTTAACTTCTTTAAGTCTAAAAAAGCCCCTGAACGCCAATTAAATCACCCTAGTGAACTTAAAAAAGGTGATATGTTCACAGTGATTGATTCGTTTGCTTACCCAAGTTGGCTAAAAGGCCAAACATTGCGCGTTACCGATGTGCAAACTTATCAATATCAGCACAGTGCAGATTATGAGCTAGTACTTGAAAGTGATGCTGGCAAGGTGGTTTTTTTGCAAATAGAGCGCAGCGATGGTGAAGAGTGGGCGAATTTTTCAATCAAAATCCAACGTGATGAAGTGGATGAAATCTTCACACTGGATGAGTTTGCGCGCATCTTTGACGAAGACGATTTAACCTACTTAGAAGTGAAAAATACACCAGAGCGTTACATGCAGTTTTTAGCTAAAAGCTATCAACAAAGTGAATCACCATTTGTGTGTTATTTTCATAATAAAGATTATCGTAGCCAGCCATTACCACGCTATGAGCAAGAAGGTGGCGAACCATGCGAAATGATTTGCCTTGAGTCGAGCGATGGGAGCCATGGTTTAAACATTGAGATTTGGGATGGTGGAGAAACTGAAGTATCACTCACTTTAACCCGACCAATCACAGACATTGTTGATCTGTTCCCTGGAGATGCGCAGTGAGTAATGCAAAAGATAAATGGTTACGTCAGGAGCAGGCTGTAAGAGCCACGCAAATGGCGTTTGATCTTAGCAGTGAAGTGCAAAAATCGATAAAAAAGCAAGCCATTGATCAAGAGCTAACGCCATCCGATATGATCCGCAAAATTTTATCACTTGAGGTTAAATCAAAAAAAACGCGTCAACGTTTATCATTTAACCTTAATGATGAAGAAATAGCATTACTTGCTGAACGCTTTGGCGTTGCCCCAGATGATAAGCGGGCAGTAAAACAGCAAGTTGCTGAGTTACTGATTGCTCGAACTAGTAAACGCTAGGTTTTGCCTTCTGATTATTAAGCCCTTACACTTAGGGCTTAAATTATCAAATAATGAGTTGTTGTGAATATTATTTTAATCGCCTATCTACTAATTTTTGCTTTGTTTGGCACGGCAGCGAGTTATTTCTTACGGTTTATTTATGCCTATTGGGTTAAAAAGCAGATGCCGATGCATTTTATTTTTAAAGCAGGGATTTGTATTGTGGCGGTCGTGGTTATTTCCGCGCTGATCCCATTATTGGTATAGCGCGGTTGCAGCAGAGCGACTATTTTAGCTCAAACGACTGGCATTGCTGATCAATACATAATGCTTGCACAGGTAAAACCGGTAAACAATCATTTAAACCATTGGTTTTATTATTGGCAGTTTCTTGCTGAGTAATTTGATCCGCTAACTGTTCTGCATTTTCTTGTTGTGTGTGCAAGGTTGAGTACACTACATAGCGGCTTGGACCACCACAGGCGCGTTGGCCTACTTCAAGCACCTTACATTGAAAACTCGCGGTACAGCTATTATCTTGCACTAACTCAGCCAATGCGCTATTTAATTTAGATACATTTGTATTGCCGTTTGCTGGTGTTGAGTCAGAAGTGCTGACACAACCACTGAGGATCAGCAAACTGGCTGTTGTTACTAAAAATTTAGAATATGATGAACGACTCATATTGGTTTCCCTTAATAAACACTTGTCGCAGAGCTTTCTAGTTTAACACATTTATTTTCAATACACTGAGCCGCAGGGGCCGTCAGGTGCTGACAAATACTGATCATCTTGTTCTGTGCATTAAATTGGCTTTCAAGGCTGGTGATCTGCTGAGTTAACTTTTCAACGGCTTGCTCATTGGCCGTTTTATTAGAGTAAACAATATAGCTACTAGGGCCGCCGCACGCACGGCTACCAACCGGTAATACTTTACATTGAGAGCTGTTATCGCAGTTTAGATCTGCAATTTGTGTCTGTAATTGCTGGTGGACCTTTTTAATGTTATCTCTTGTTGCCGGAACTTCTGTTTGCGGGTTTAACGTAGTCGCTTGATTATTTTTAACTAGCGCTGCAGGAGCCGGGCTAAGTTGGTTGTTATTCGGAGTCGCAGCATCAGAACAAGCCGATAAACATAACGGCAGTAGAAGCGCGATAATAAATAAGCGCATGATAAACCTTCATAGTGGTGAACAAGTAACCACCATCATACACTTTGCAGATAACACAGCAATAAAAACTATGGCATTCAAAGGTTAAACCCGACGCTAAGGACGGGTTTAATATTTTTATAGCCCGCCTTGGGTTAATTTTGCGGGATTGAGTAAAGCTTCCAGCTCACTACGTGATAGGTCAGTTTCTTGCTCAGCAACATCAAGAATTGGACGGCCATCTTGATATGCTTGTTTGGCAATTTTAGCTGCTTTAGCATAACCAATGACTGGATTAAGCGCGGTCACTAATATGGGGTTTTTGGCGAGTGCTTTGTCGATATTGGTGTGTTTCACTTTAAAGGATCGAATCGCTTTATCAGCTAATGCTTGACTACTATTTGCCAGTAACTCAATACTTTGCAAAATATTGTAAGCTATTACAGGTAACATTACATTGAGTTCGAAGTTACCTGATTGACCTGCAACAGTAATAGTTGCGTCATTACCAATCACTTGTGCACTAACCATGGCTGCCGCTTCAGGGATCACAGGATTTACTTTACCGGGCATAATTGATGAACCGGGTTGCAGTGCTTCAAGTTCGATTTCACCAAGGCCAGCTAGTGGACCTGAATTCATCCAACGTAGGTCGTTTGCTATCTTCATTTGTGCAACAGCGAGCACTTTTAGCTGCCCTGATAAAGCGACAATGGTGTCTTGCGAACCTATGTTATAAAAAAAGTTCTTGCTTGGCACAAAGCGTACACCGACGTTGGCACTGAGATTTTTACAAAATTGCTCAGCAAACAGGGGATCGGCATTTATACCAGTACCAACGGCTGTGCCTCCTTGCGCTAAAGCAGATACCCCTTCAAGGCTATAGCGGATCCCTGCCATTGCACTATCAACTTGGTGTTGCCAAGACCCTAGAGTTTGCGCAAATGTCACTGGCATAGCATCCATCAAATGAGTTCGACCCGTTTTTACGATTTCACCTATTTCTGACTTTTTGCGCTCCAACGTTTGGGATAGCTGATCCAGCGCCGGAAATAGTTCATACACCACGTTAATTACACTGCTTACAGCAATAGTGGTAGGGATCACGTCGTTAGAGCTTTGCCCCATGTTTACGTCGTCGTTGGGATGGATAACCTCATCACCATAACGACTTGCTAAAGTTGCAATCACCTCATTAGCATTCATATTAGTGCTAGTACCTGACCCTGTTTGAAATATATCAATAGGGAAGTGTTCTAAATGTTCGCCATCAATGATCTCTTGGCATGCGCGCTCGATTAACTGTGCTTTATTTTTACTGAGATGACCTAGCTCGTAGTTGCTTTGCGCTGCGGCCTGTTTGATATAAGCAAGAGCGGTAATAAACTGTTTTGGCATCACTAAATCGCTAATGCGAAAGTTATTTACAGCACGTTGAGTTTGCGCTTGATAAAGTGCATCTGTAGGGACTTGTAATTCGCCCATACTATCTGATTCGGTTCTAAATTCGCTCATGAAAACTCCTAGAAAGGGTTAAATTCGTGACTGAGAATACGGGCTTCACGCTCTAGTATCAGGTATTTCTTGATACTATTATGACTTCTATAAAAGCGCTTTAATGCCAGTAACGGTTTATAAAGTTGCTCTAAACATTGTTTGCGAATTGCACAATGGACTAAAGAGTCGCACATTTTGTTGAGGATTTCATGGAAAGTGCGTCTTAGATAGAGTTCTTGCAGCAATAGACTGTGGTTTTTTTCGTAATGACGTGCAGCACTCAGGCCAGCTTCAATGTAATTTGCCACTAAAGCTGGCGCATGTAGCCCAGGTCGCGGGCAAATACATTTCATTTGCTGTTGATAATAAAGCATAGCGTGATGTTCATGCATAAGAAAAACCGATTAACTGTAATGGTAATTATTATCATTACAGTTAATCGGTTTCGGTGCAAGTCACAAATTGTAAATATTGGCGGAAGGTGAGTTTTTTAATTGTAGCCAAGAATAAATATTTGGTCTGTTTCATGTATTAACGCCTGATTTTGTTGATTTGTTTGCGATAGTAAATCAATTACAGTGGCACGTTCATCACAGCCTATTTTATCTGTTACTGGTTTTTCACTTGCCGCAATTGCAGCGTCTAGGGCGGTATAAGGTGATATATACATAATCTTCTCCGTTTGGTTGATTCAATTAGATAGTTGCATAACTCATACCATGCTCAATATTTTTTTTATTACTTTGAATTATATAGTTTTTATATAAAATTAATTATTTAATAGCGACATCTGTTGCAAGATTTGCTTTACTAATGGGCATACTTTACCAATCTTGGTGCATCTGTATTGAGATGCTTGGAAATATATATGACGAAACCTTTCTCGCAAGCGTGTGAAAATAATAAAAATCCAATATTAAGCGTCATCACAGCATATTTAGCACAAGTCGAGAGTGTGTTAGAGGTGGGATCAGGTACGGGGCAACACAGCGTGCACTTCGCTGCTAATTTGCCTCACTTACAATGGCATACCAGTGATCGCTTGGTTAATCATAATGGTATTAAACAGTGGCTTGATGAAGCAAAGCTAGATAACTTGCACGCACCAGTAGAGTTAGATCTAAATCGCCCTTGGCCAATAAATACCGTTGATGCTATTTATACTGCTAATACGTTACACATCGTCAGCAAACCGTTAGTTGAGCAATTTTTTACTGGTGTTAATAAGCATTTAGCGTCAAAAGGTCTCGTGTGTATTTATGGCCCATTTAAATACAACGGCAACTTTACCAGTGAAAGTAATCAGCGTTTTGATGAATTTTTAAATCAGCAAGACAGCCAAAGTGGCATTCGTGATTTCGAATGGGTACAGCAATTAGCTGAGCAAGCAGGGTTAATGCTTGTTGATGATATTGCGATGCCTGCTAATAATCAGTTATTGATTTTTAAACGTCATTAGTTATCAATCTTAAAAGGTAATAATTCAGTGCATTGCTGATGATAGATGCGCATATGCTGACGCTCACGTTGTAAGTAATCTGCTATCGCAGGGCTAAAAGTAGCATCCATTACGGCATGTACGGAGTGAGTAAATACCGGTGCAAAACCTCGTGCTATTTTATGCTCGCCCTGCGCACCTGAGTGAAAACACTGAAGCTGATGTTTAATACAATATTCAATACCTTGGTAATAGCAAAGCTCAAAGTGCAGGCAATCAATTTCTGCTATAGCTCCCCAATAGCGCCCGTATAGTGTGTCATTATTTTTAAAGCTCAGTGTTGCAGCGACCACTTCGTGATCATGGATGGCATGCATGATCACCAGTTTATCGGCCATTAAGGCATGTAACAAAATAAAAAAGTCATGATTTAAATAACCCATGTGGCCAGAGCGTTTTAAATAAGTGCGTTGGTAAAATTCGCAAAACTGGCTCATCACAGCTTTAGTTATCTGTTCACCTTGCAGCCATTTAATACTAATATTTTGCTGGGTTATTTTATTACGTTCTTTTTTCAATACTTTACGTTTTCGTGCGGTTAACTGCGCTAAAAAATCGTCAAAAGTAGCGTAGTTTTGATTTTGCCATTGAAACTGCACGCCAATACGATGCATACCTTGATGTGGTGTGAGTTGAGAGACTTGCAGTTGCGAGCAAAAGTTAATGTGCCAGCCAGACCAACCTTGTTGCTCACATTGAGCTGTTAAAGTCTTTGTTATGTACTGATACACTTGTTCTGGGTGTGAGTGTGCAATCGCAAGGCGTTGACCTTCAATAGGGCTAAACGGTGAGCCAGATAACCACTTAGGGTAATATTCTAAACCATGTTGCTGGTAAGCTTCAGCCCATGCCCAGTCAAATACATATTCGCCATAAGAGTGACTTTTTAGATAGCCGGGTGCTAATGCCACCAAAGTATCATTTTGGTAAATGGCTAAATGTTGCGGTTGCCAACCAGACGCGGCTGATACGCATTGGCTTTGTTCTAATGCAAATAAAAATGCATGATCAGTAAATGGATTATCGGCAAAAAACTGCTGCCAAACAGCGGTATCTATTGCACTGATACTGGTTAACCAGCGGTGACTAAATATACTCATTATTGATTGCCCTGCGAGCCTTCAACCTGCTTTATAAACTGTTTTATATAGAGTGCTTGCTCAGTAAAGTAAGGGTTGTAAGTCAGACGTTGAAAGGTTGGAAATGCTGCAATATTTTCTGCAGTACGCTCGCCAATATTAGGTTTTTCGGTCGTTTTACATTGCTTATACAAAGTATCATCATCGAGGTAACTGCCGCAATTGCGATAAGCGCCAGCAATACCGTAGTAAGGGTTATCAGGTGAGTTAACTACGGCAATATGAGAAATACCATGAATGTTTTTACAGATTGTATTTTTGCACTGTGGATTTAATACCCTATAGCCTTTTGGAAAACCACTGGTAATGGTTGTTTTATCACCGTAAAAAACCAAGGTATCTAAGCTATTTGCAGGGCGTATCTTTACATCATGCAAGGCGCTTAACAATTGCAGCGATGCACGGGTATCAATGGTGGTATCTATATCACTCATCACTGAAAAAATAGCCAAGTTTGGTAATTGACGCTCGATTAGTTCTGGTAACGCGATTGAGCGCATAACATCATCGGCTGCGGTTGCAGCATTAAATGGAAACGACTCATATTTAGCAAAATCAATATCGGCGTCTTTATCTATCCAATTCACAAAGGGAATACGGTCAATCCACTTCGCCAGCCAACCATTTTTATTGTGTGGTTCAGTGGCGGGCGAAAATAGCATCAGTGCAGTTATTTTTGGGTCAACGGGCTCGACAGTTAAATAATTAAGTAATAGGGCTGCGCCTGTAGAGTAGCCACCTAAAATCACCTGATCAAAATCTTTTATAGTACGTTTAATTGCATAGTCTACAGCTTGCTGCCATTGTTTGGCATTAATACTGCTTAGTGCATTAGCTGCGGTGCCATGGCCTGGTAACAGCAAAGTACGTACGGTATAGCCTTGTTGAAAGTAAATTTGTGCCAAGTCATGATAGGTAAATGGAGAGTCGGTAAGGCCATGAATTAATAGAACTGCTTTGTGGTTGTTATTTTGGCGTAATTCAAATGGCGCTATAAGATCAACTATATTAGGGGGGCTAGTGCGTTGCTGTTGTTTAACTAAAAGCTGATAGGTATCAGTTAAAATAGGGCAAGGCATTGATGCGCGCGGGTTTGCCGCTAAAATATGTTGGTATGCAAAGCTTAAATAATCACTAAATGCTTGCTCACTATGATAGGAAAAATCCGTATTAGCATTGCTTTTTTCAAACCGTAATAGGCCCTGCTTTTTGCTGTTCATAATATAGTTTAAATCAGTTAACTGAGTAACGCAGTTGGTTTGGCTGATAGCAAGGCTAGAGGTTGTTATTAAAGTGAGAGTTAGTAATATTCCATTAAGGCTCATAAACATCTACATAATTGATTAGGCACTCGGTTAGCTTATCGAGTTCGAGGGGTTTTGCAAGATGCTGATTAAAACCAATTGCTAAGGCATTGGCTTTATCCTCAGGCATTACATCAGCGGTTAAGGCAATGACGGGTAATTGTTCAGTACTTTTAATTTGACGTATCAAGGCGGTGGCTTGGTAACCGTCCATAATGGGCATTTGGCAATCCATTAACACTAAATCGAAGTCATTTATTTTAACTTGCTCTACTGCTAATTCGCCATTTTCAACCAGTGTTGGAGTGATCCCCAAAGAGCTAAGCATTGCTTTTATTACTAATTGATTGACGCTGTTATCTTCTGCAACCAGTATCTTTAGTTTGCTTAAATCAACATGCTGTTGTGTGTGCTTTGCCGTTACTTGTTGCGCAGCACAGGTATTTAACTCGACAGACAGGGTAAATGTGGAGCCTTTACCTGGCTCGCTTTGTACGCTGATATCTCCAGACATTAGCAAACTAAGTTCTTTTGCGATTGTTAAGCCAAGCCCGGTGCCACCAAACTTGCGTGATGTGGAGTTATCAGCTTGGGTGAATGCATCAAATAATTTACTTTGCTCTGATGGCGCAATGCCGATGCCAGAGTCCTTAATAGCCAAAGTAATTTGCCTACGTTTATCGGTGATCTCCTTACAGTATGCGCTGACACTTACTTCACCTTCGCAGGTAAACTTGATGGCGTTACTACACAGGTTTAATAAAATTTGCTCAATTCGCATAACATCACCTTCAAACCAAATATCAGTTGGTAATTGGTTATCAACTTTCCAGTGAATGCCTTTTTGTTCAGCGCTTTGTTCGAACATACTGCTAATCCGGGCAAGAAGAGCATTTAAATCAAAAGGAGCGACTTCCAAGGTGAGCTTTTGTGATTCAATTTTAGAGATATCGAGTACATCATTGATTAAACTTAACAATGATTTAGAAGCTAAATTAATTTTATTTAGATAACCGATGAGAACTTCAGCGCTATCTTCACTTTTAGCTAAGGTTGAAAAACCGATCACCGCATTAAGCGGCGTACGAATTTCATGACTCATATTGGCTAAAAACCGGCTTTTAGCTTGATTCGCTAAATCAGATTGCTTTTTAGCTCTGACAAGCGAGCGAGTACGTTCCGCTACTAAGCGCGATAGAGCAATATGTTGATGATTAAATAACAGTAATACCAGTAAAATAAGTGAGCTTACAATGACCTGTAGAATAATTAAAAAGAGTGTCATGTGATTAGTTTGATGCGGTAGAAACTCATCTTTAATCGTTAAATCAACTAGCCATGTTTGCCCTGCAAAATTAATCGTGATGGTTGTAAGCTTATTGCTTTTGGTCGGCACATTTTCGGCGTTTGAATAAAACGGGTTGGTAGCATTGGCTTCATAAATAGCGATATTAAACATCTTATTTTGTGCTTGCGTAAGCGATTGAGCAAGTATGTTTTCCACTAAAAATACACCTGTTGCGTAGCCTTTAATTGAGGCAACTTCATTATTTTGTTGATACACCGGAGCAAATAATAAATAAGCGGGCTCAGGTTGTTGTGCTTGCACTAATTGAATTATTTTAGTGCCTACAGGGCGATTTTTGATGCGTGGGTCGAGTAAAGTCTCACGGCGATCTTTACGAGAATTGAGGTTAAAACCAATAGCGGATTGATTTTCTGAAAAAGGGGCGATATAGGTAATAATCACTAATGGATCGTCGTTTGATAATGGCGCTCCTTTAATACTCGGATCAAAGTTATATGAATTATAAATTTCATCGAGCTGCTTGTTAAAATCACTGACCTGAGCTGGGGGAATTTTGCGATTCCATGAAAATGCTTTAATAAATGAATGCTCAGCCAGTAATTGGGCACTGTAGCTATCAAACTCTTGCTGACTTAAAGTTGGTGTTGATTGAATTTGGCTCGCAAGGCTTTGTACGGTTATTTGGCTAAGATTTAAATTGCGCAGTAAACTGTTTTCAATGATAGATGTTTCACGCTTGGCAATTTGTATCGCATTTGAATAAGTCTCTTGGTTGTATAGTTTAGTGGTTAAGGCGACAGAGACGAATAATACCGAGCAGACTGCGATGGTTGGCAATGGGGTGACGTAGTGTCGTTTAAATTTAGGCTGTAGTAAGGCCAATAAAAAGGGGGTTGCGATCAGCACACCGAGTGAGTCACCTAACCACCAATAAGTAACATTTTTCCAGTGATTTTCAATGCTGTAGGCGGGATTAAATTGACTTAAAGCATAGACTCCAATATTGGCCGATATGAGGCTGACGACAATACCGACGATAAAAATAAAATAAATAATCGATTGGCGTTGTTTTAAATACAGCGGATGGCCTAGCCAGTACTTTAAAAGAGCAGCGCCAATCATGCCTTGTAGCACGGCGCCTAAGCCGATTAGCAGTACTTGTTCTAGCGTATTGCCAATTAAAACCTGATCAGTGATCGGGTTATCACCGGTACTTAAATTAAAGGCGACAGAGGCAATAAATAATGCCGGCATAAAACGCCACCACCAGATAAAACAGCCAACTAAGGCAATACCAGCAGGGAGCCAAATAGGGATGACTTGTGATTGAAAGGCAAAATTAGTTAATAACTTACCAGTTGCAAAATAAGCAACAGCAAACGATATGTAAAAAACAAAAGAACTGGATGTTGAACGAAAAATCTTCACATGCATCCTTGTTAAATATTATTTTTATAATGATATTTCAGTATAGCGAATCGGCACTAAATAGTATTATTTTTTAAAGTGGTAGCTGCCTTTTGCTAAATGTTTGCTTTAAAACCACTGTAGACTCAATGTTAGCAATACAATCAATACTCCCAAGCTTATATTTAACAAAACTTTCGTAGCTTTCTAAATCGGTAGCAATAATCTTCAATAAGTAATCATAGCTTCCTGATATGACAGAGCACTCCAGTACATGATTCAGTTTTTCCACGTGTTCTTCAAACATATTTGCCGCACTGGCGGAATTCTGGCTCAACCGCACAAACGCATAGACCAGCACTTTTAACCCGAGTGCGCGTGGGTTTAAGGCTGCGTGATAGCCAGTGATCACCTTACTTGCTTCAAGTTTTTTTATACGCCTTAAGCAAGGGGTATCCGATAAGCTTACAGTTGTTGCAAGTTCTGATACAGAGGTACGCGCATTGCTTTGTAACAACGTTAGTAATTGTTGATCTTTTTTATCTAAACTCATAATTACGACAATAAATTGCATTTAATAGTGATTATAGAGTGAATATCACTAATTGTATGGATTTTTATTAGTGGTTTTGCTGATTTGTGCTCTATGTTATCTGTTAACATTAATGCAATAAACTTTGGTGTGGAGTAATATCTGTGAGTAATAATACCCAGGCATTTGATGAGTGGCTCAGAACCCGCTTTGTAGAAATTAATAGTCAACTAGAGGCTATCTATTGGCAACAAGAAGATAAAGCTAACGTAGAATTTGTCGGGGAGCAATTTAAGCATCAGTTAGAGGCTGAGGGTAATGCGCATATTCGTAAGTTACTAGCAGAAGGCAATACTGACGAAGGGTTTGATCGTGCGTTTGATTTACTTGGCAATGTAGGATTATTTATGGCGGCTTGTCGACGCCATGAGATCACTGAACCATCGCGCGAAACAACCTCGCCTTTAGTTGAGGCCTCGGCACTGGCCATGCATATTGGTGCATCAATTGGGGTTACTCCGCGCTTTGCAACGGCTCATTTAACCACCCATAATAAGGCGATTAATGGCCTTTATAAGCGCTTTACGGATCTGCCAGATGAAAAATTATTCATTGATTACAATACCAAAGGGATTTTAGCCTATAAGCGAGCAGCTGATGCATTATTAAAAATTCAGCCATTAGGTATTTCGCATCCGCTATGCGGTGATTTACTTAAAGTTGCCAAGCAGGCGTTAGTCGATGTGATTGAATCGAATACGGCTTTATATAATCAGTTAGACACCGAGCGATTCTTTTTCTGTGTACGTCCTTACTATAAGCCGTATCGGGTTGGCAAAGAGGTTTACCGTGGAGCCAATGCGGGAGATTTTGCCGGAATTAACGTTATAGATATGCTGTTAGGTTTATGCTTTGCCAACGAACCGAGTTATTCACAAATGCTGGTGGATAAATTTTTATATATGATGCCTGAAGATCAGCAAATTCTGCGAGAGTCTATGCGTATGCCAAGCATAATGGATGACTTTTTAGCGGCAGGAGATACCCGCCATAGCTCGTGGTTTAAAACCAATGCCAAGTTGTTTATACAAGTATGTAAGCTGCATGGCGATACTGCAATAGGTCATCATAATCAACTGGTTAGTAAGTTTATAGCTCAGCCAGCTCAACACATGCAACAGCAACATATGAATAAAGTGACTGCCAGCGGTCCGCCATTGCATGTGTTATTGGATTCTCTTGAACAATTAAGAGATCGTCGAGCTGCAGCAAAGCGTGATGATATAAGAACTCGTTATGATGATTTAGCACAATTAAAGCAATGGGTGAGTAATTAATATGTACAAAGATGACTTTAATCTTGCGGCAGGCTGTTACTTGCTAAATCACTCTGTTGGCCGTGCACTGAAAAGCAGCCAAGATGATTTTAACCAGCATTTTTTTGCTCCTTGGCAAGCGAGTAATAAAGAGCCATGGCAACAGTGGCTGCCAGCCATTGAGCGCTTTACTCAGGCGCTCAGTACATTGTTTAATTCACCGAGCAGGCAATTTTGCCCACAAGTAAATTTATCGAGCGCTTTAACAAAGTTAGTTATGTCGCATCCTCGCTTACAGCAAGCTAATTGTAAGGTGTTGATGGCGCAAAGTGACTTTCCTAGCATGGGGTTTGCAATGCAAAAAGCGCTGGCTAGTAGCGCTGAAATAAAGTTTATTCCTGAACACGTAGATTTAACTGATAGCGTGCAATGGCAACAATATATTCAAGCAGATATTGATTTAGTATTTATCAGTCACGCTTATTCAAATACTGGCCAGCAAGCGCCCGTAGCTGAAATTACGCAACTGTGTAAGCACGTAGGCTGTTTGAGTCTTGTTGATGTGGCGCAGTCAGCTGGTGTATTACCTCTAGATTTAAGCCAAGTTGATGCTGATTTTATGATTGGTTCCAGCGTTAAGTGGTTATGCTCAGGTCCAGGTGCGGCGTATTTATGGGTAAGCCAAGCGCAATTAAATGTGTGCGAACCACAAGATGTAGGGTGGTTTTCACATCAAAATCCATTTGAGTTTGATATTCATCACTTTGCTTATCATGATAGCGCATTGCGTTTTTGGGGCGGCACTCCATCGATTGCGCCATTTGTACTCGCAGGGCATAGCATTGGTTACTTTGCTAAATTAGGTGTTGCAACAGTGCGAGCGCACAACTTGGCGCTACTTGAACAATTAAGTGCAGAGTTTAGGCCATATTTGGTGTCACCAACAACGCCAGAAAAATGCAGCGGTACAGCTATTTTAAATTTTGGCGAGCAACAGCCGGCGGTATTAAGCGCACTGTCTCAGGCGAACATAAGTGTCGATGCGCGAGCATATGGGGTGCGAGTTTCACCGCATATTTATAACAACAGTAGTGATATAGCACAGCTAATAAAAGTGGTTAAACAAACCCTAAGCTAAATTTATTGGCTTAGTTGCGTTTTAAACGCTTTTAACGCATCAATTTGTTGCTGATACTGCTTTATTTTCGGCTCAATGCGTTGCTCAGCTTGTGCTGTTCGTTTTGCTATCGCATCAGCAATTGAGTTTGCACCCATTTTATTTGCAGAGTCTTGCGTCATATAGTTTATTTTGGTTTTTTGTTCTGCAAGAGTATCTTGAAGTTGCTTTATTTCTCGTTGATAAACTGCAATTTCACGATCAATTTTTTGCATCGCAACATAACTATCTACAGACGCCATGATATCTTTGCTTTGTTGCGTATTAGATGCTTGGGTCACATTAGTTGGTGGAATTTTTATTTCTTTAGCATCGTCACCACAAGGTAGTTGACTAAAGGTAGCCACGCCATCAACCGTGCATTGGTAAGCAGCCGTAGCCACAGCTGCTGGTGGTATCAGCATCGCTAAGGCACAAACCATTGTTAACTGAAGTTGTCGCAAGTACACTTATGAATCCCTAAATTTGCATTAAAATATCTAGTGCAGCTAGTTTATCAAGTTTGTTAATTTGAATCGCCAATTAATCGTTGCTATTTATTAGTGAATTTATTTTCCTTATAACGGTGCCTTTTGCAGTGAAAAATACCCGAGCAAGTGACGCATAGTGTTAGCTTGATCTGCCATTTGTTTTGCCGCAGCCATGGTTTCTTCAGTCATCGCTGAGTTTTCTTGGATCAAGGTTGTTAGACGTTGTACCACAATATCTACCTCTTTAATTGCCTGTTGTTGGGTAATCGAAGAGCTATTGATAGACACTATCATATGGTTAACATCAGCCACAGCGCTGACAATTTGCTTTAGTTTCTCACCTGATGAATTAGCAAGGGCGGTACCGTGACTAATTTTTTGGTTGCTGTTGCTTATTATAGTTTTAATTTGTTTCGCCGAGGTTGCGCTACGTCCAGCTAATTCTCTAACCTCATTGGCAACGACCGCAAACCCGCGACCATGCTCGCCAGCTCTGGCAGCTTCTACCGCTGCGTTGAGAGCTAATAAATTGGTTTGAAATGCTATTTCATCAATAACAGAGACAATTTCATTAATATCCTTACTGGAATTATTGACCTCAACAATGGCATGAACCGTTTGTATGGATAGCTCGCCCCCTTCGGTTGCGCTCATTTGAGCGTTTTCTGCAAGCTTAACCGCTTCGTTAGCTTGCTTAGCAATGGCTGCTATTTCATCCAGCATGTTACTGCTGCTGGCACTGGCTTCTTCTAAATTGGCTGCTTGCTCTTCAGTGCGTTGACTTATTTCGGTGTTACTCTCTGCTATCTCTGCGGCGCTTTGTGATACTCTTAAGGCAGAGTCTTGGATGCTGCTAATAACACTGGTAAGTTTTTCAATCGTTTGATTTACATCTGCTTTTAATGTAGCAAATACACCTTGGTAATCCTGCTGTACTTGTTGATTTAAATTGCCTTGAGCAAGCCCGCTTAATACCTTAGTTACCTCTGCGATTGCATCTGCGGTGATGGTCAAAGAACTGTTCACATCATTTTGCAGCTGCGCTAATTGGCCTTGCATGTTTGTCTCTAGTTGTTGATTAAAATCACCGCTACGCATAGCTGCCATAACGCGCGCGAGTTCAGCAATAACAATACTCAAATTGCTAATAGAGCTATTTACATCATCTTTAAGTACATTGAGTTGGCCATTCATATCGCTATCGATTGTCTGCTCGAAGTTACCTTTACTGATCGCCAGCATAACGTTTGATATTTCACTTACAGCAGTGTCTAAACCCATAATTGAGTTATTAATATTATGCTTTAAAGTTGATAATTGGCCATTGGCACTGCAATTTACTTGTTGTTTAAAGTTGCCAGCATTTACGGCTGCCATAACATCGTTAATATTTTTAATGATTAACGCGAGATTGTCGACGCTCGCGTTGATATCATTTTTAAGTGTGGCTAACTGGCCTTGTAGAGGTTGCTCAAGGTGTTGTGAAAAATCCCCATCGTGAAGTGCGCTCATTACGCGGCTGATATCACTTACCGCTCCGGCTAAACTGTGTACTGAATTATTCACACTGTTTTTTAATTGCGCCAAAGAGCCTTGTGCGGCTACCGTAACTTGTTGTTTAAAATCACCATGTTCAATATGGCTCATCACCCCGACAATTTCAGTAATGGTGCTATTTAGCGATTGCAGTGAGCCATTTATATTTTGTTTTAAGGTGGCCAACTGTCCCTGCATTGGGGTTGTTATTTGGCTATTAAAATTTCCTTGGCTCATCTCATCTATAATATGATTTAGTTCACTCATTGCTTGCTCTAGCGAGTCTGCGCAATTATTTGTGGCCTGTTTTAAGGAATCTAATTCGCCTTTGCAGGGCGCACTAATTCGGTGGTTAAATTCACCTGCGGCCATCTTATTCATAACCGTATTGGTTTGGGAAATAGAGCTTTGCAGCGCATCAAGCAGGCAATTAAAAGCGCTTGCCGATGAACCTATTTCATCATTCGAAAGCACTGGCGTTCGTACCGAAAAATCACCTTTTTGTTCAACGTGACGCATTGTGTCGACCAGTAATTGCACCGGGCGGGTCAGTGAACGAGCAAACCAAATAGCGACCAGAGTGATGGCAATAATCGATATGATTAAGGTGCTAACGAGAATCGTCGTTAAATGACTGACCGTGGCAAAAGCTTCGTTTTTATCTATTTCAGCCAGTAACGACCATTGCATGCCTAATACGTTAATGGGTTGATAAGACGACAGTACTAAGGAGCCACTATAATCGGTGATTACTTGCTGACCTTTTTTTCCTTGCTGAGCAAGCTCAGTTGCCAGCGTTTTTACTTTACCTATGCTTGGGTAGCGAAAAGAATTTACGACCGAATGGTTTTCGGGGTCGAGAAAGGAGTCAGAACGCATTAAAAAATCAGGTCCGACTAAATATGTTTCGCCACTTGAACCTAAGCCTGCCCGCTCAGTCATAATGACATTCAGGGCATCAATGGATAGTTGAAAAACCAAGGTGCTAGTATGTACGCCTTGCTTATAAATCGGGGTGGCGATAAAACTAGCTGGTGCATTATAAGATGGCAAATATTGCTGATAATCTACAAAGGTAATTTCATCTTCATTGATCATTTTTGCTTGTTTAAATGCCAATGCTAGGTTGCTATTAGCATAAGGTCCATCAAGTAAAGAGGTGGCAAAGTCAACTTCTTTGTAAACAGAGTAAATCACTTCAGCACTGCGATTGTCGATGATAAAGACATCATAAAAATCAAATTTTTGCGCAAAGTTTAGTAAAAAACTATGGTATTTGCTGTGTAGTAGATTGTAGTTATTGTCAGCACTTGCCTGTGCTAACTTTGCTTTCTCGCCAAGTGGATATGGATTATCTGCTAGGTATTGTGATTGCCAATATTTAGCTGTGGGCGAAAGTGTAGAAAGCAGCTCAGAAGTTGGTAATTTATCTTCGTTTTTAAGCCGGTATTTAGTATTAAAGTCATTGTGATAGTAATCTGCCAACTGTTGCTCTGCGGTGCTGTCGAGGGCGGTGGTATAGGGCTCTTTAAATGCACGGCTAAGTTCATCAGCTGCGGTGTGGAGTAAAGGGCTTTGTGCTAAAAATAATAATTGCGCATGTATATCGGCAAAATGCCTCTCAATGGCGCTTTTTTTAATTTCACTAACCGCTTCTAATTGAGCGTAAGTTTGTTTATTTAAAGCAGTCGCCGAGTTATACAGCGCAAGACTGATGGCAATCGTCAAGGGAATTAATGCAACGAGCAAAAAGGCAATAACAAGCTTTTTAGTCAAGCCGATATTACGTACAAAATCTCCGAATGAACGGGTTTGGTTAGCCATAACAACATCCTTATCAAAGCAAAGCTGTAAACCTAATACAGGTAATTAAGATTTAGTGTAGAACAGCTTGAATTAAAAGCGAGTCGATGACGAAAAATAGATTTTTTAGTTGCTGTAATGCACTCGCTATACTCTGTTAAACTATGGGCATTTCAAATTTAAGTGTATTTGCTATGAAAAAGTCCATTATTCCAGTTGTATTGGCCGGTGGTATCGGTTCGCGGTTATGGCCATTATCGCGCCAAGCTATGCCAAAACAGTTTTTACCTCTACTGGGAGATGAGTCATTATTGCAAAGCACCTTAAAGAGAGTCTCTGACTCATGTTTTACCGATCCGATCTTGGTTTGTAATGAGCAGCATCGCTTTATTGTCAGCAGCCAATGCCAGCAAATCGACGCTGTAACCATGGCGTTACTGTTAGAGCCTGATGGCAAAAATACTGCTCCCGCCATCGCATTGGCAGCACAATATGCATTACAGCAAGGGCTTGATAAACCTTTATTAGTGATGCCAGCCGATCATCATATTGATAACTTTGAGTTGTTAATAGAGCAACTTCCTGATGCGATAAGCTTGGCGCAACAGGGCAAATTAATTACCTTTGCGATTGAGCCAGACTCGGCCCATTGCGGTTACGGTTATATTAAAAATGGCACTAAAATAGCGGCTTCAAACTGCTATGAAGTTGATGAATTTAAAGAAAAGCCCAGTCTATTATTAGCACAGCAATATCTTGCCAGTGGCGAGTATAGCTGGAACAGTGGGATGTTTTTATTCACTCCTAGCGTATACCTTGCTGAACTTGAGCGTTTTGCACCAAAGATCGCCAGTTGCATTGCAGCAGCCGCCAATTTTAGTGGCGACTTAGGTTTTATCCGTGCCAATAATGAAGTCTTAAAAAACTGTCCAAGTGATTCAATCGACTATGCTATTTTAGAACGCAGCCCAAATGTGGCGGTGTTGCCTTTAGCGCTGAATTGGAATGATGTCGGCGGTTTTAATGCGCTATGGCAAAGTGCCGATAAAGACGAGCAAGGCAATAGCCTAAGCACAGATGACGTGGTTTTACATAGCCATAACAACTTACTCAGTGGTGAAGAAGGTCATAGCATCGCAGCTCTTGGGGTGAGTGATTTAGCGATTATTCACACCCATGATGCAACTTTAGTCGCGAGTAAAAGCCAGTTAGATCAGCTCCCGGAACTATTAAAGCAATTAGCCGTTAAGCACGACGATAAATTGATCCATCATCAAGCCGTGTATCGACCGTGGGGTAGTTACCGGGTGTTAATTGCAGGCACCGGCTTTAAAGTGAAAAAAATTATTGTCAGCCCTGCAGGCAAACTTTCAACACAGCGCCATCAGTACCGCGCTGAACATTGGGTTGTCGTCTCTGGCATTGCTGATGTACGTATTGATGGCGAAGCACGCACGCTTACTGCCGATCAATCTTGCTATATAGCCGCCGGTCATATTCACAGCCTAGCAAACACGCAAAATGAGCCACTGATCCTTATAGAAGTACAAACTGGCAGCATTTTAGATGAAACGGATATTGAACGTTTTGACGATCAGTATGGTAGAAAATAGTGAAGGTTAATCGCTTTTAACCCAGCCAATACTTAATATATAACGACTACCTTTTTCTATTTTGGTTACTGCATGCTGAGTTATATCGGGCCTAAATAGTTTTATACGCTTGCTTTGAAATAAGGTGTTTTCGCACATAAACTCACCGCCCAGTTGGGCGCGTTTAATAATGAGATTTAAACGAAAATGCTTACCTTTTTTTACTTTATCTGTATGGGGCTTTATTTCACTACCAACGGGAAACTTAATTAAATAAGTATCAAACTTTACTGGCCAATGGGCGCCACACAGAAGCATTTTGTCATAGCCCGAATCTTGCCTGCCACGCTGCCAGTGAAATAAATTTTTAAAAATAGCCATTGTATCTTTTCCTTATTACTTTAACTTCGCCAACTCGTCAACTCGTCAACTCGTC
>NZ_JACJDM010000058.1:0-27574 GCF_014163545.1 Pseudoalteromonas sp. SR45-6 | reverse complement strand
CTAAATAAAGTGCTAACTGCGTTATAATTTATTCAAGTATAACAACTACATGTCGAAACTTACGCCTTGTTATCACTGTATTTATCTGTCGCTATAAATGGTCAGTAACTTAACACGATTGGTATAAATCTATTAACTATTAACCTTCTCGTTGGATCAGTCCTTCAAGAGCGCGAATGTTGGTGAGTAAGTCTTGCCTTTGTGGGTTGGCGTTAAGTGCTTTTTTAAGCTGGCTTAATGCTTCTTTGTAGTTTTTATTTTCAATTTCAATTTGCGCGAGGCCTAACCATGCAGAGAGTTGGTACTCAGGTAAAGCTTGTGCTCGTACATACATTAACCTTGCTTGTGTCAGTTGGTTTTGTTGCTGATAGATATTTGCCAGGCTTAACAGTGCATCGCCAAGATTTGGGTCGATTGTTAATGCTTTATGTAAACTCTTTTGAGCTTGTTTAAAGTTACCTTGCTCAATTGCTAGCTGAGCGGTATAAACTGAAAACTCTGCGCGGGATTGTTTTGATAACTTATTTATAAAAGGGTTTAGTTGCGAAACGAGCTGCTTGGCTAGCTGCCATTTTTTTTGTGCGATAAGCCAATTTAGGGTTTGCATACTAATCTCGCTAGCTTCTGCTATTTGAGGTGGCTGAGTGCTTGCTAATGCATTACTTAACAATTCAACAGAGCGTGAGTAGCTACCTTGTGTAAGATGAAGTTGTGCTGCAAGTAATTGATTACTTGCATTGCTAGGTGCCAGCTTTAAAGCTACTTCAATACTTGCCAAAGCTTGTTCATTGTTGTCTTGTTGTAAGGCAATTTGTGCACGTTGTAGCCAAAGCTCTGGATTGTTAGGGGATGCATTTAATAGCTCTTTTAGCAGAGCTTGGGCTTGACCTAGATCGCCTGCAGCAATTAGTGAAAATAGTAACCCTTGTTGATATTGTGCTTGCTGTGGCTCAAGCATTAATGCCTGACGATAAGCTGCAATTGCGCTCCAAGGTTGCTCAGCTTGTACATGAATATAGGCAAGTTGTGCATAGACTTGCGCATCAGCTTGGCCAAGTTCAATACAACGGGTTAGATGTGGCTGTGCTTGGTGATAATTACCTTGCTGCATATAGAGCAGACTTAAACCTTGATGAGCTTTAACTAAATCTGGCATGCTTGATAAACTTGCCTTTAACGCCTGCTCAGCTCCTGAAAACTGTTTTAAGGTTAACAAAACTTGGCCACGTAAAAGTTGTAATGCAGGGCTATCGTTACCTAATTCACGTTGCTTAAATAGATCAGCAACAGCTTGGTAGTTACCTTGTTGTAATAGTGGTTTTAGTTGCTGGGCGAAGCTGCGTTCATTAGCTTCGATTTTTATATCTGTTGGGCTCAGTAAATTATTATTGATCAGCAACTGCCAGTGTGGATCGCTTGGCTGTAGTTTTACCTGCAATGAGGTTGCTTGGCTGGCAGTCATATAAAAGGTTAATGGCACGATAGCTAAACACGTTAACCATTTTTTTGTTGTTAATCTTTTCATTGTATTTTCACTTAAATACTGGCTTTACTAAGGTTTAAATTCAATGGGCCAAATAAATCTGGCTCTCACTATTTCACCGTCTTTTTTTGGTGAACTAAACCGACTTTGCTTAATGATCTTATCTATTTCAGGCTTTAGCTCAGGGTACGGGTTTTGTATAACATCAATTAAGCTTAATCGGCCATTTTCATCGATAAAAACATCGAGCTTCACGATGAAGGTACTCACACCTTGGCGAGTTAACTTTTTAGGTAATACTGCTTTTACAGGAGTGAGTAGCGTGGGTAAACCATCTAGTTGATTTAAGCTAAAGGCATCCCAATTAACGTCGATAGATTGAAATTCAGGAGTCGCAATTGGCATATTTGCAAGGGTTGGTTTACTAAGCGAAATTTTACTTTCAATTTTTATATTAATGGCTTGAATAGTTACACCCGCACCTTCGACAACGAGGCTTTGCATCGGCTCTGTCACAGCTGATTGCGTCACGGTTGGTGGCGGAGGTGGAGGCAGTGGCACTAAAGCAACTTCGCGAACGATAACTTTGTCGTTGATAACGTGCTCAGCTATTTGGCCAAGCCAAAGTAAAACTAATGCGCATGCAAGTACCGTTAGGCTCAACATAAAAGCAAAAAACGGATGACGTTTATTCGCTATTGCAGGTTGTGATGCGAGTATATTATTTTGCATATTATTGCTGGGTCGCTAAGTTAACGGTTGCTGCACCAGCAAGTTTTGCTTCGTCTATTACTTTTACTAATAGCTCGGTTGGTACGGTTTTATCAGCTTGGATCACTACTGGTCTTTGCTGTTGTTTTAGCATTTGCTCTACGCTGCTGCGCACACCGGCCACGCCAATTTGACTACCGTCAAAGTAAACCTGCTGACTATCAGTTATGGCAAGAAAAATAACTTGTTGCTCTAATCTGCTTGCTGAGACGGCTTGCGGTTTATCAACCTCGACCCCACTTTCGCGAACGAAAACGGTGGTTACAATAAAGAAAATCAATAGTATAAATACCACATCTAATAGTGGTGACATATCAATATGATGCGCAGATTGTTGTTCTAGGCGTTGTTTTAAACGTGCTTGCATTGGCTTAGCTCGCTTGCTGTTGGATAGCACTGTTACGTGTTACGTACAGCAAGTAAGCTTGCATCAGCCATGCAGGAATTGCGCAGACTAACCCCAGTTGTGTAGTGAGTAGAGCATTACTTATCGCTTCGCTCATTAATTCGTTTTCGCCTTGCGACATCACTT
The DNA here is from genome assembly GCF_014163545.1 of Pseudoalteromonas sp. SR45-6. Taxonomy (NCBI): domain Bacteria; kingdom Pseudomonadati; phylum Pseudomonadota; class Gammaproteobacteria; order Alteromonadales; family Pseudoalteromonadaceae; genus Pseudoalteromonas; species Pseudoalteromonas sp. SR45-6. Next base: position 24,788 of record NZ_JACJDM010000058.1, on the reverse strand, counting down.
TAAATGTATCGAGTAAACCAATAATGGTGCCTAATAAACCAAGTAATGGCAGCGCAGCGGTCAAAATAGAGCTGACATCGTGCCAGTAACCTTGGCGTTGCAGTTTATATTGTTTTAAATGCAGGATATCGTGCCAAATGAGCTGATAAACAAATAGCGCTAATAGGATGATAAGCCAGCAGATAAAATTATCGAACAGTTGCTCAAACATTTTTCACCTCAAGTTGACTAAGTTGCAGTGCGAACGCTTCAAGTTGGGTGTAATAGGCTTTAGCTTTACGCGATAGTAGCGCATTGAGTACTAATGCTGGTATGGCAACAACGAGGCCAAGCTCGGTAGTGATCAAAGCTTGAGCAATACCACCAGATACCACTTCTGGATCGCCTGAGCCAAATAACGTCATCATTTTGAATGTTTCAATCATGCCACTGACTGTGCCCAATAAGCCCAGTAGCGGTGCTACCGATGCTGTGATCGCGATTGCGCCAATGTAGTTATCAAGCTTGTGTTTATTATGCATCAGCTGATTAAATAACTGGTCATCTCTTATTTGTCCTATGTTGCTATCAACAGAGAGTTGAAACAGCGTTGCTTGCATTCCGCTGAAGCTGTGTTGCTCAGGTTGATTAAACGCAGTTTGTAAAGTCAGCGTCGAGACAGCTTTGATCTTACTAAGGCTAAATAATTGATATGCCTTGAATAGTGCAATTAATAATGCAAAACATGCAAATAAAATAATAGGGATTGCCCATAAGCCACCTTTTTCAAGATGTTCAACTGCACCTTCTTGTTGCGCTTGACTGGCAACTAAGCGGGTTAAACTTGGATCAAATGTTAAAGAAGCTGCGACCTTAGCTGAGTTTGTATTTACTTGTGAGTAAGCAATATCAAATGGGTTATTCTCATCACTTGATTGAACTATAGCTACTTTTGGTACTGCAACGTTAGCTGCTGATGAAAGCAGGCCGGTTAGTTTTGGCTGTGCAACACTAAACCAAGCCACGGGACCTACTTGTAATGTTGTAGCTGCGGTCAGTTCGCCATTTTTCAATACTATATTTTGTTTTTTAAACTCTGGATATAATGCCGCGGTTTGCTGCTCTATCACCGCGACTACATCATTCAAAAGTGCTTGTTGATCGTTTTTACTTTGCGCTTGCTGAGCGTATTGACGAGTAAATCGGTTGAGTAAATTTAGCCGATATTGCTGTTGTTGTTGCCAGCTATCTAAGCGTGTTTGTAGCTGGGTTAAACTCAATGTGTCTTCATCAGCTAAACGGCGATTGAGTGTCGCTTGCTCACGCTCTTTTTTAAGTGCTTGCTGTTTTTCAAATATCTGTTGTGCCATAGTTGTTTGCTGTTTGGCAATCCGCTGTTGTGCTTTATTTAAAACGCTCTGCGCCGTTTTAATATCCGTTAGCAATTGTTGTTTGGCAGCATCCGCAGTCGCGGCTGTTACTACTTGGCTAAAACTCAGTAGTGTAACAAACCAAAAAGTACAGAATCGTTTCATGGCGTCAGCTCCTTAGCTGCATAGCTAAATACAGGCAAGGTAAGCCAGTGAGCTGCTTGTTTTTTTTCTTGTACAGCGATACCGTGGGCAATTTGCTCGCCATCAATCTCAGTATCAAATTGCCATTGCCAACCTAACTCAGAAGGGAAGCCAATGCCCGCATAACTTAAATCATTACTAACAAACCATGCTTGTGCGGCACCCAAATAAAGCTGTTTTACCCATATTTCTTTACCTTCACTATTACTGATTGCCATTTCATGAATTGAAATTCGGTTTTGAAAATCAGCCAATTGGCCAAGCATTTTTAAAGCAATTTGTAGCTTTTCATTCGCATCTAGGCTTTCGTTATCTAGATCGCCAATACTTTGCCAGCTCGCCAGTAATGGGGGAGGTAATTGTACTTGCAGTGAGCGCAATTGCTGGCTGAGCTGGATTAATTGACTATTGAGCGCGTTTTCATCGGTCTCAAGCTGGCTTTGTTGTTGAATTAGCGCAGTGCGCTTTTCTGCCAGCTCAGAGGTGTTCTTTTGACGATTTTGGTTTAGCTGTTTGAGTTGTGCTTGCTCTGCATCAAGTAAGATTAATGTTTGTTGCATCGAGGTTTTTTTTTCTAGCCAATGTGTTTCTAACTCACTAGTTTGTTGTTCTATTTGTAACCACTGATTAACGAGGTTTTCAAGTTCGCTAACCGGATCAGCTAAGCTTGAGAATGAGCTTAGTAAAATAACTGCCCCAACAGATTTTATAAAACGTTGCATATGCTAAGTAATGCCCTAAAAGTAATAACCATTTACAGTACAAAGCCAAGCTCTGGCTTTAACTTTATAAAATTAAAAAACCTTGATTTTTAAGCGCTTAAACTTAATTTTTTACGCCACTCATGCCCCCAAGTTTACTGTGCATTTACAGTCGCGTTACGTAAGTTTAAAAGTGTGAAAAATAGTACAATGATTGATAAAATAATACAAGTGATAACATTTCGCATTTACATTAATATTACTCAGTGCTAGGATTCCGCCGAACTTAAATCAACGTGCTTAAATGACTTGCTACAAAAACAACGTGTTAGCAAGTTCCCTGCTAATGGAGCTAAAATGGGTAAAATGACTAATAAACGCCGAACTTATATAAAACCGCTGGCTGCTTTTGTTACCGCAACTTTATCAACTTGGGCGTCTGCTCAAGGAGCTGAAAATATACAAGAGCTATCAGTAACCAAAGCAAAAACGCAATCGGAACAAAGCTATAAAGTTGAAAAATCATCATCAATAAAGAACACCCAGCCGTTGGTTGATACTGCAAAATCAATAACGGTTATTAACAAAGCTGTGATGAAAGATAGAAATGTAGATAGTTTGCAAGATGCGTTACGTAATGTTTCGGGTATTTCATTGGCGGCGGGTGAAGGCGGTGCGCCAGCTGGTGACAGTTTATCTATTCGTGGTTTTAGTGCTGCCAATGATATTTTTATCGATGGTATTCGTGATATTGCCGGGTACGACCGTGATACTTATAACGTTGAGCAAATCGAAGTTGCAAAAGGCCCAAGTTCAGCAACAACAGGTCGAGGTTCAACGGGTGGTAGTATTAACTTAACTACAAAAACGGCGACGTTGGATGAATTTAATGATGCTTCGCTGCGTTTAGGCACAGAGAGTGATTACCGCGCGCAAATAGATAGTAACTTTAAAGTGGCTGAAACATCAGCGTTACGTGTCAATTTACTGGTTGATAAAGGGGATGTTGCTGGGCGTGATCATGTTGAAAAAGAAAAACAAGCAGTCGCTGTTTCGTTTGCGACTGGTTTAGGAACCAATAGCCGTTTTAATCTTAATGCTGATTATCAGAATCAAGATAATATGTCTGATTACGGTATTCCGTGGGTTGGTTCTAGCCCTGTTGCTGAACTTGCTGGTAGCGAAAATGCAGCGCCACCGGTGAATTTCACTAATTTTTACGGTAACGTATATCGTGATTTTGAAGATATCGAAGCGTATTCAACAACTGCAAAGTACGAGTATGACTTGTCGCAAACAACCACGCTACGTGCCCAAGGTCGCATTGGTCGTGTAGAGCGAAAAGATACAGTGACAGCGCCGCGTTTTATTGATGTAAAAACAACAACTGATATCAGAATGAGCGACGTTAAAAATCGCGATACGCGCAATGAATTGGCTACACTGCAACTTGATTTAGTTGGTGAGTACTATTTTGCTGGTGTAAAACATAATGTGGTTACTGGTGTTGAATTAACTAACGAGACATTTAGCCGTTGGAATGTGACTGCATTGGTAGCTGATAATTTAAAGAACGAACCAGCGCTGAATGACTTATACAACCCAGATGCTTATTTACCTTACACTGGTCAGTATGGTCGTGATGGCACTAGTACTGAAGCGGTTGCTAAAACCCGTGCAATTTATGCATTTGATACAATTACATTTAATGAATATTGGCAATTAACTGCGGGTTTACGTTCAGAGCAGTACGATAGCGATTATCAGTATGATTACAAGGATCCAGCATTAACGATCTCAACTAGCGATACCATGACTAGTTGGAACGCATCTGCTGTATATAAGCCAAGTCAAAATAGCAGCATTTACTTTGGTGCAGGTAACTCGTATAACCCATCGGCTGAAGGCATTGCAGTATCTACTCGTGGTAATTCAAGTGAGTTAGATCCGGAGAAGAGCCAAAGCTATGAGTTAGGCACTAAATGGAATTTACTTGATGATAAGTTGATGACCAGTGCCGCTATTTTTAGAACGGTTAAAACTAATGCGCGCGTGGATGATCCTAATAGTGATCAGCGTGGTGTTGAAGTGCTTGATGGTGAGCAACGAGTGCAAGGTTTAGAGTTGTCTGCAACAGGTATTATCACCGATGAATTAAGTATCATCGGTTCTTATAGCTATCAAGATAGCGAAGTTACTGAATCTACGGTTGATGGTGATGTTGGGCATAACTTGGCTCGAGCACCTAAAAATAGCTACAGTGTTTGGGCTCGATATGACTTTAGCGACGCGATAGCTGCAGGTTTTGGCGCACAATATATTGGTGAGCGTTATAATGGTAATTCAGCGACCAGTCGTAAAGCCGACAGTTATGTTTTGTTCGATATGATGCTTTCTTATCAAGCAACTGAGCAGTTAAGCATTCAGTTTAATGGTGAGAATTTAACGGATGAAGATTATGAAGATAAACTAGGTGGCGGACACTTTATTCCTGGTCAAGGTCGTTATTTTACACTAACGGCTAGTTATTCTTTCTAATTACAAATTAATGTTTGTTGAATAGGTTAAAGCTTATTAAACAGGTTAATGCTTATTAGCCTGTTTTTTTAAGATTTGGGAACTTCCATGCTATTAAAAATACCAGACTTGCTTAGTGCTGATGAAGTCGCTTATTGCCGTAATGTTTTATTGGCCGCGCAATGGACTGATGGCAGTGTTACCGCAGGTTATCAATCAACGAAGACCAAAAATAACTTACAATTACCTGAGCAAAGCGCTGCAGCCAAAGAGCTCGGTGATATAGTTATGGGGGCTCTGGCTCGCAGTGATCTATTTATGTCAGGGGCGTTGCCTGCAAAAATTTTTCCACCTTTATTTAACTGTTACCAAGGTGGCCAATCGTTTGGTATTCATGTTGATAATGCGATTCGACAAGTACCTGGCACACCAGTGAAAATTCGTACGGATTTATCAATGACGTTATTTTTGAGCGAACCAGAAGACTATGATGGTGGCGAACTCGTTATTGAAGATACTTATGGCTCTCACACAGTAAAACTCCCTGCAGGTAGCATGGTGTTGTATCCATCAACCAGTTTACATAAAGTCACTCCCGTAACTCGGGGGCGACGTTTAGCTTCATTTTTTTGGTTGCAGAGCATGGTTAATAGCGATGAAAAGCGTGGTTTGCTATTTGAGTTGGATATGTCGATTCAAAGCTTGCGCGAAAAAGTCAGCGATAGCCCTGAGATTGTTAGGTTAACTGGCGTGTATCATAATTTATTAAGGCAATGGGCACAGACGTAAAAAGGTTGTAGTGATGTGTATTTAAACTCAAAATATAAAAGTATATATTTATAAGGCGCTACCACGATTGGTTAAGTGATAGCGCTTTTTAGATCTTACAATGCACATTATTAAATATGTTATTGAAATAGTAGTTAATTAAGACTCTTTTTTGCAAAGCTAACAATTACCAGTAAATTTGCGATAAACCATAAGTCTTTAATAACAAAAAGGCCTAATCTTGCAAGTAGTGTTGAGCTGTCAAAAGCTCCTTCAGCTGAGAATAAAAATGTCTGCGTCATTAAAAATACGGCACTGCAGCCAAGAGCCGCAACATAAATGGCTAATGGATGCTTTTTAATGATAGCCAGAGCGAGTGCTAAAGCAAAAAAGATGTCGTACGCACCAATTAGATTAGACGCTGTTTGCACTGAAAATAAGGTATATAACCAAGACATAAAAATAGAGGTTGATACCAGTGATATAATTCCATTTGCTTCAAACTCGTAAAATTTCATACCACCAATCCAAATAAGCACTAATGCAACAGGAAAGAAGTTCAAAATTGCCATGCCTTGAGCTGACAAGCGCTGCGGTTTATAAAGGTAAATAGCGAGAGAAACAAGTGCGGTGTACTTAATTATACCTTGCCCAGAGCCTATAATTGGGAAGCCACCTAAGTCAGTCATCCAGCGGCTTTCACTTAATAAGGTAACAAGCGGTATAACGGCAACAGTGATCAGGCTAACAAAAGCAGGGGTCTGAAAACGTGATTGTTTTAAACTTAAAATAATAAATAAAGCGGTTACTAAAAAAGCCACTCCTGCGAGTATTGATTGCCCAGTTTTAGGGATTACATTGGCTAATTGATAAAAATTGAAAATAGCATGCACATTATTTACCCCTGCTCCTAATAAGAGACTAAGACCCAATAGCGATAAGCTAATAATTAGCAGTGAATGAATACTGAAACGAGTATAGGTTGGTTGCATTTTTTATAGGTGATTAAATATAGATACTGTAAAAGAGTGGTAAACGAGACTTTTTATTTCAAAAAATATAAAAAAACCAGCTTATTGAAGCTGGTTTAAGTTTAGCTATTTATACCCATTTGGGTTATTACTTTGCCAACGCCACGTATCTTGCATCATCACATCGATACCACGCTCTGCTTGCCAATCAAGTTCACTAAGGGCTTTTTCAGGCGCAGCATAACAAGCTGCAATATCACCTGGGCGACGAGGTGATACCTGATACGGAATATCTTTACCACAGGCTTTGCTAAATGCGTTGAGCATTTGTAGCACCGAATAACCATTACCGGTGCCAAGATTGTAAACATGGGCACCGGTATCTTGGTTTATTTTATTAAGTGCCTTTAAATGACCAAGCGCTAAGTCAACAACATGGATGTAATCACGCACACCAGTACCATCAACCGTATCATAGTCATCGCCGAAGATACCCAGCTGCTTTAATTTACCCACTGCCACTTGCGCGATGTAAGGTAATAAGTTGTTTGGAATACCATTGGGATCTTCACCAATTAGGCCTGACTCGTGCGCACCTACGGGATTAAAGTAACGCAAAATTGCAAATGCAAAGCGCTCATCTGATTTAGCGATGTCTTGTAACATCATTTCAACCATCAGTTTTGATGTGCCGTACGGATTAGTAGTGCCACCTACCGGGAAATCTTCTTGAATTGGCAGGCTTGCTGGATCACCATATACTGTTGCCGATGAGCTAAATACGAGTTTAAACACACCTGCATCGCGCATAGCATCAACGAGAGTCAGCGTACCTTGCACGTTATTTTGGTAATACTCAATGGGTTTCACCATTGATTCACCGACAGCCTTTAAACCGGCAAAATGAATAACACTCTCAATTGTATGTTTTGCAAACACGCTGGCCAAAAATGTTTTATCAAGGATGTCACCTTGATAAAAGTGCACAGTTTTACCAGTGATTTTTTTTACACGCTCAAGTGATTCCACACTCGAGTTGCTTAAATTATCAATGATAACAACATCATTATCTTGTTGTAATAATTCAACAACAGTGTGTGAGCCTATGTATCCCGCGCCACCTGTTACTAAAATTGTCATGAAATCTCCATATATAAGGTGAAGGTGTATAGTTGTAATTTCATCATAAATAGCACTTCAATACATGCTTTATCTGATCTTTTTGTTGCTCCATGATGTTACGGTATCAATTAATCATAGTTAACTGGTGTCTGGTTACATGTTTTACGTAAATGATAACAATGATGGTGAATAGTATTAAGCTATAGTTAAGTTGTTAATGCTATTATTTCAACTACATTAGCCCACGGGCATTTTGGAGATAGACAATGAATACATTTAAAAAAGTAGCGATGGCTATGTTAGTTATGCTGCCGGTATTTGCTCAAGCAGGAGAAGCTGTCGTTAAATGGCAAGACTTCAATGACTACCGTGATGTACGTCCTTCAAATGAACCTAAAGGCTCATACCATAAACATGTAGCGAGCAGTTTCGAAAAGCACTTTAATAAACTGGCAGAAAAGTTGCCCGAAGGATATAAGTTTAATGTTGAAGTGACTGAGCTGGATTTAGCCGGTGATGTACGCTTTGGCGGTATGAATGATTTACGTATTGTAAAACCAATTTATTTTCCACGCATTGAGTTTCAATATTCGGTTACTGATAAAGACGGTAACGTGATTTGTCAAAGCGATAAAGTCGAATTAAAAGATATGGGCTTTATGGATAAAATTAAAATGGGCCGTGATGAACAGTTTTACTATGAAAAACGTTTGATCACTGATTGGTTTGATAAAGAATTACTGCCAGTTGTCACCCCAAGCTAAATTAACAGTAAAAAGCGCTACAGTTTAATGTTAGCGCTTTTTTAGTTACTTGAACGTTGCGAGTAATTGCAGTAACTGTTGTAATTTAATAACAGTGGTTTTTAGCTTCTCTTCACTAAAACCTTCTGAACTTAAGCTTTCTACATCTGCAGCTACATCTAACACATAAGGTTTGAAGCGCTTTGCTTCAAAGGTAAAACCAGCATCGGCAGGAAATAACGCTGTAAATTTACCTAAGCCTTGTTGTTGCAACTCATCTAATTTTTTATCTGCGTCAAGTGACTGACGATAAACAATTTTTAAGTTGGCATTGAGTTGTTCAATAATTGAATCCATTTTTTTCCTAAAGCTTTAGACCGCAATGCCGATATAATACGGGTAATAAACTAAAAAGTCAGGTATGAGCTATGAATATATCAGGTGGAAATCTACCGGCCATGAGTGGCGCGGGTCAAAGTGGCGAAGTATACAGCGCAGCATTGGCAAAAAAACAGCAAAAAGCGGATGGTGCAGCAGCACTGGCACTCATTGAAGGTGCCGCTAGTTCGAGCGCTGCACAAACGCCAGCAAAATCAGTTACAGCTTCGCTTGGCAATAACGTTAACGTATACGTTTAAGCCTTGTATTTATAAAAGCTTGAGGTCAATCGGCGTTTTACTTTTTTGACCGCCGATTTCGCGCATCAGCTTTGGTACTAAAAATCCTGGCAATGCGATAAGCATTTCGGCCATGATTTTGCGTGCCTGTGATTCGTTGATATCAAAATGACTCGCTCCTTCAACTTTATCAAGTAAATATAAATAATAAGGCAGTACGTCGGCATCAAATAACGCTTCGCTTAATGCGACTTGCGCTTCGCTGGTATCATTTACATCTTTTAATAGCACCGCTTGATTGAGCAATGTGACACCTACCTTTTTGAGTTTTTGCATTGCCACTTTAAAATCATCATCAATCTCGTTGCCATGGTTAATGTGATTAATAAACACAATTTTAAGTGGAGACTTTGCAAAACGTTCGCACAGTTGGTCAGTAACGCGAGATGGGATCACCACCGGTAGGCGGCTATGAATTCGCATTCGTTTAATTTGTGGTAATTGTTCAAGCTCATCCATAAACCAACTAATAGCATCGTCCTTGGCCATTAACGGATCACCACCACTTAAAATCACCTCGTTAATATTAGCATCCGATTTTATGTAATCGAGCGCTGCAATTAAGCTGCGTTTATTTAGCTGATTTTCTTGGTATGGAAAATGGCGACGAAAGCAATAACGGCAATTAACGGCGCAACCAGTTTTAAACATCACTAAAACTCGGGATTTATATTTGTGTAATAATCCTGGTTGAGCGTTGTTTTGCTCTTTTAATGGATCTTTATCAAAACCTGTTTTAGCGATAAACTCTTGGTGGCGCGGCATGACTTGCAGCAATAATGGGTCATTAATATCGCCATAACGCATTTTTTTGATAAAAGGCACAGGCACACGTACCGGAAAAAGAGCTCGTGCTTTGAGGTCTTTTTCGTCGGCCATGCTTGATAAACCTAGCATTTCTAGCAAGGTGCTTGGGCAAGTAACAACATTAGCTAATTCTTTTTGCCAGTTTATATGCAAATTTGCTTCATTTCTTTGTATCATTGGTAGGTAGATTACTCGAAATTATTAGATAGAGGAAACGATGGCGAATTATAGCACCAACGAGTTCAAGGGCGGCCTAAAAATTATGATGGACGGCGAGCCTTGCAGTATTTTAGAAAATGAAATGGTAAAACCTGGTAAAGGCCAAGCGTTTAACCGTGTTCGTATTCGTAAACTTATCTCTGGCAAAGTACTTGAAAAAACTTTTAAATCAGGTGAGTCAGTAGAGGGTGCTGATGTAATGGATACCGATCTTGCGTATCTTTACACTGATGGTGAATTTTGGCATTTCATGAATAACGAAACATTTGAACAAATCGCAGCTGATGAAAAAGCGCTTGGCGATGCTGGTAAATGGTTAGTTGAAAATGATGTATGTACTATTACTTTGTGGAACGGCAATCCAATAGCTGTTGCACCACCTAACTTTGTAGAGCTTGAGATCACTGAAACAGATCCTGGTCTTAAAGGCGACACAGCAGGTACTGGCGGTAAGCCAGCAACGCTAAGTACTGGTGCTGTTGTGCGTGTACCATTATTCGTACAAATCGGTGAAGTAATTAAAGTCGACACCCGTAACGGCGAATATGTAAGCCGTGTTAAGTAACTTTAATATAGCTTAATAAATCCCAGCTTAAGCTGGGATTTTTTTTGGAGAAAATATGTCAGCAGATCTTTGGCAACCAAGCGCACAAGTAAATACCTTGGCACAACGAGCCGCAATTTTACGCACTATTCGGGAATTCTTTTACCAACGCCACGTTATGGAAGTTGATACGCCTAGTTTAAGTGCAGCGAGTGTTACTGATGTTCATTTAGCGAGTTTTAAAACGCAGTTTATTGGCCCCGGTTTCGCGAAAGGCTTACCGCTTTACTTACAAACATCACCAGAATTTGCCATGAAGCGATTATTGGCAGCCGGCAGTGGTGCTATTTACCAAATTTGTAAGGCATTTCGTAACGAAGAGGCGGGCAGCCATCATAATCCTGAGTTTACTATGTTGGAATGGTATCGCCCTGGGTTTGATGAGTTTGCGCTGATGGATGAAATTGATGAATTAATGCAGCTTATCTTAAATGTTCCACCTGCAGAGCGTTTAACCTATCAAGATGCTTTTACCAAAGCATTAGGACTTGATCCGCTCAGTGCCACTATTGAACAGTTACAAACACTTGCCTGTGAACAGGGGTTTGCTGATATCGCTAAGCATGAAACTCACCGTGATACGTTACTACAATTATTATTTTGTATGAAAGTTGAGCCAACAATTGGCCAACAAAAACCTTGTTTTATTTATCATTTTCCTGCATCGCAAGCCGCACTGGCGAGTATTTGTGAGCATGATATTAGAGTCGCTGGGCGGTTTGAGCTTTATTATCAGAACATGGAGCTGGCGAATGGTTTTAATGAGCTCACCAATGCACAGGAGCAAGCTAAACGTTTTACTGAAGATAATGCATACCGCAAAGCGAATAACTTAACACAAGTGCCTATGGACACCCGTTTAATCGCCGCTCTTGAGCATGGTTTACCACAATGCGCAGGAGTAGCATTAGGGGTTGATAGGTTAGTGATGTTAGCAACGCAAAAAAACACCATAAAAGAAGTCATCGCGTTTGATGTAGGTAGGGCTTAAAAGGCTCAAGATTCAAGGTTAAGAAAAGGTAAAAGTAATCTAGCTTTTACCTTTTAACTTATCCCTTGAAACTCGTTTTTATAACTCGTAGATAAATGTGACGCCGGCAACCATTGGTTCGCCAAGCTGAGTGTATGTGTGAGTTGCATACCCTTCGCGTGGGTCGTTACCAAATTCAAAACCACGTGTAGGTACTTCTTCATCAAACACGTTACGTGCCCAAGCGCGAATTGACCATTGCTCAGCCTCGTAACCAGCAGTTAAATTAACTAAATTAATGTTCGGTGCCTGCGAGTTGTGGCTATCTGAGAAGTAATAATTATCTTTACCTTCAATGCCTATTGTAGCAAATAACTCATCAGTAAAGTTATAGCGAGCCGTGAATGCATACTGGTATTTAGGCGCTTGTGATTGCTCGCGACCATCTTGATCTAGACCAGATTGAGCGACAAAGTCATTGATTTTAGTATGTAAATAACCAGCGCTACCGGTGAAAAATAAGTCATCAGTTAATTGGTAACTGCCTTCAATTTCAAGGCCGTAATTCTCTCCTGAGCTGGCGTTATCAATATAACCAGTAAACTTTTGGTCTTCCACTTTCCAGGCTTTTAACTGCATATCTTCGCGATACATATAAAAGGCCGCTAAGCGCAGAATAAATTTCTCATCTAAAGAGCTACCTTTAACGCCAAATTCACCACTCCATAGGTACTCTGGTGCGAAACTAGTGTGGTTTTTAAAGAAATCAGCATCAAGATTTAAACCGTCATCTTTCGCTTTGGCGAGTGCTTCTGAGTTAATCCCTCCTGCTTTGTAACCACGAGTTAGGCTGGTATAAATCATGGTACGGTCAATGACTTGATACTCAAGGGCAAGTTTACCACCGACCATCACATCATCAGTACTTTCAATAAAACCATTATTATCGGTGTAATCACCTTGGTATTGCTCAACGCGTAAGCCTGTTATTAAGGTGGTTTTATTACCAATCGGCGTTGCTAGTTGGCCGTAAATTGCGGTATTACTAGTTTCATAAGTTGAAGCGAATGGAGCTGCAAGCCAAGTGTATTGGCGTTCTAAATCAACATTACGGGCTTGATAATAAAGTCCCGTAACCCAGTTACCACCTTTGCCATTAAATTGCAGTTCAGCAGCCTGGTCTTGACGATCTCGAAAGTAGCTATCGGTTGAGCTATAACCATCGGGGTGCAGTCCTGCACCGCATAACTGCGGCTTATTAATATCGTTACATACCCAGTCTTCATCAAAGCTATAAACTAAATCACTATCAATACCTGATAAGTTTAAACTGACATCAAACCAATCAAAGCCAGTGTAGATGTTGGCAAGACCTATCGCGATACTTTCTTGGTTATCTTGGCCTGGGTTATCGGCTACACTATTACGGCTATTATCAAGCGTAAATGCATCATAGCCGTTATTGATATCAATATAATGAACGCTTAATTCTGTGCGAAGGTGATCTGTAAGTTGGCTGTGTAGTTTAAAACGACTAACCAGTTCATCTTGCTGTTGTGTTGACTCGTTTAAATATAGGTTATCAACATAACCATCAGACTCACGTTGATAAATACTAGCGCGCACTGCGGTGCTGTCTGTAATACCAATACCTGCGGCAACACCGGCTTCATAACTGTTGTAGTTACCTGCGCCTAGCTGCACTTTGACGCTTGGATCAAAAGTTGGATCGGCTGATTCCATTTGGATCATACCAGCCATACCATCAGCACCAAAGCGAGTACCTTGCGGACCGCGATAAATCTCAACTTGGTTAACATCAAACAGTAATGAACTACCACCTAACCCTGAATAATTAATGCCATCAATCACTAAGCCAACAGAAGGGTTAATAGGGTCAACAAATTGTGAGCGTAAACCAACCCCACGAATTTGGATGTAACGGCCACGAGAAGCACCAGCGGTAAAATTTACGTTGGCAGCACTGGCAAGCATTTCGTCTAGAAAACTAGCGCCTCGGTCATTAATTTCGCGTTCGCTAAATAAACTGGCACTGGCACTAAGGGTTTGAATGCTTTCTTTTTGAAAGTCTCCGGTGACGAGTATTTTTTCAAGATCAGTATCTTCAGCAAAAGCTGGGGCGCTTATCAAAGGTAAAAGCGCGGCAGTAATTAAAGACAGGCGTAGTTTCATTCTATTACTTAACTCCATTTTAAGGACTTGCATGATAGCAACTATTCTCATTAAAGTCGTGATACCAGTTATATTTATGTGCTATAAACGCGCACAGTATACATAATAAGGAATACAAATATGACCTTTAAAGTTGACTTTAAAGTACGCGACTACGAATGCGATTTACAAGGCATTGTAAATAATAGTGTGTATTTTAATTACCTAGAGCATGCGCGCCATGAGTTTTTGCATGCGAATGGGGTTGATTTTGCTCAGCTTACTCGCGATAAAATTAATTTAGTCGTAATGCGTAGCGAGATGGATTACAAGCAATCACTAATGCCCGGCGATGAGTTTTATGTTGCTGTAGAGCCTGAGCGTATTAGTCGCTTAAAGTTTGGCTTTCGACAAACCGTGGTACGAAAGCATGATGAAAAAGTGATGTTAAAGGCACTGGTGATTGGCACCGCGGTGAATGAGCGAGGTCGGCCATTTTTGCCCGAGCAAGTTGATCTACTATTTAAGTCTGAGTAATTTTCCGGTGCCACCTTTTTTACTATCTTAGAACATTTTTTTACATTAAAAACATGCATTATTAACGGTATAAACTGTTATTTATTGTTATCATGTTGCAATTGAGTTTTAGGTTAGTAATTACATGAAATTAGCAGCAATCCCGATGCTTATAATCGGTTTATGTATTGGCTGCTCATCGACAGGGACAGTCACCAGTGAGCAATTAAAATACACTAAGTGGCAACTATCACGGGTTGATGGTTTAGCAATCCCTGCATCATATTCAGCATCATTAAGTTTTATTGAAGCCCTGCAAGTCAATGGCTTTGCTGGTTGTAATAAATTTTTTGGTGAAGGTCAACTTGATGATAATCATTTAACGGTGAATAAATTAGGTATGACCCGTAAATCATGCGGAGATAAATTGGACGAGTTTGAACAGCAGTTTTTAAATGCGTTAAAGCAAGGTGTGCCACTGCAAATTCAAGATCAACAATTGGTTTTAAATGGCGAGCAAACATTTGCGTTTATTCCCGCAAGTTGATCTCTTGCAGGCTCGCAATATCTAACGTACACTCGTTAGCGAACAATATATAGAATTTTACTTGTCGGAGTGCCTTGAGTTTTTAACTTAAAGGCTGAGATCGCGAAAGCGGGATCCGTGAACCTGATCAGGCTAACACCTGCGTAGGGAACAAGCTGCCTAAAACGGGTGCTTGTGCGCCAGTTTTGGGCATAAGCACTGTGGCTGCCAAGGTTGGTAGTGCTTTTTTGTAACACCAATCTACGATCCATGTAGCATTTGCTACTCTCTATTGCGTTGCTTTTTATCGCACAGCAGTATCTGACAAGACAACCCTTTTAGCAATGAGGTAAGTCATGTCAAACACATCAAATAAACCGTCTCGCCGCGAAACTCGTGCGGCTGCATCAGATTATATTTATAACCTTACTGGGCAACCATTTCCAAGCTCACACAAAGTTTATGTACAAGGTACGCAAGATAATGTGCGTGTTGGTATGCGTGAAATTACTTTGAGTGATACCTTTATCGGTGGCACCGATGAAAACCCAGTGTACGAATCAAATGCACCACTGCGTGTTTATGATACGTCAGGCCCATACACAGATCCTGATTTTACTCTAGATGTTCGTAAAGGGCTGGATAAGTACCGCGAACAGTGGATTGAAAGCCGTGGCGATACTGAAATTTTAGGCTCAGTCAGCTCGCAGTTTTCTCAGCAACGCATGGCAGATGAAGGCCTTGATCATATTCGTTTTGAGCATCTCCCAAAAATTCGCCGCGCTAAAGCCGGTAAAAATGTCACGCAAATGCATTATGCTCGCCAAGGTATTATCACACCGGAAATGGAATATGTCGCAATTCGTGAAAACATGGGCCGTGCGCAACTTCAAAAAGAGTTATTAGCACAGCAGCACCAAGGCGAGTCGTTTGGTGCGAGTATCCCTGAGTTTATCACTCCTGAATTTGTGCGTGATGAAATTGCCCGTGGTCGTGCGATTTTACCTAACAACATTAATCACCCAGAAACCGAGCCGATGATTGTAGGGCGCAATTTTTTAGTGAAAGTGAACGCTAATATTGGCAACTCATCAGTTAGCTCATCTATTGAAGAAGAAGTTGAAAAAATGGTCTGGTCAACCCGCTGGGGCGCTGACACAGTTATGGATTTATCAACGGGTCGTTATATTCATGAAACTCGTGAATGGGTAGTACGTAACTCACCAGTGCCAATTGGTACAGTGCCTATTTATCAAGCGCTTGAAAAAGTAAATGGGGTTGCCGAAGATCTAACGTGGGAAATTTTCCGCGATACTCTAATTGAACAAGCCGAGCAGGGGGTGGATTACTTTACTATTCACGCTGGGGTGTTATTACGCTACGTTCCAATGACGGCAAAACGTGTCACTGGGATTGTGTCGCGCGGCGGTTCAATTATGGCGAAATGGTGTTTAGCGCATCATAAAGAAAACTTCCTTTATACTCATTTTGAAGATATTTGTGAGATTTTGAAACAGTACGATGTATGTTTCTCATTAGGAGATGGCCTGCGTCCTGGTTCAATTGCAGATGCCAACGATGACGCGCAATTTAGTGAACTGCGTACGTTAGGTGAGCTGACCAAAATCGCGTGGAAACACGATGTACAAGTGTTTATTGAAGGCCCAGGGCATGTGCCAATGCATATGATCAAAGCCAATATGCAAGAGCAGCTTAAGCATTGCGACGAAGCACCTTTTTACACCCTTGGCCCGCTGACAACTGACATCGCCCCAGGCTATGACCATATCACCTCTGGTATTGGGGCTGCGCAAATTGCATGGTATGGCTGTGCAATGCTGTGTTATGTCACACCAAAAGAGCATTTAGGCTTACCAAATAAAGAAGACGTAAAAGAAGGGCTGATCACCTATAAAATTGCCGCTCATGCCGCCGATTTAGCCAAAGGTCATCCCGGAGCGCAAGAGCGTGATAATGCGTTATCAAAAGCGCGTTTTGAGTTCCGCTGGCATGACCAATTTAATATTGGTTTAGACCCTGTTCGTGCTCGTGAATACCATGACGAAACACTGCCACAAGAATCTGGCAAAGTAGCGCATTTTTGCTCTATGTGTGGGCCAAAATTCTGCTCAATGAAAATCACCCAAGAAGTAAGAGAATACGCTAAAGATCTAGAAGCCAGAGGCATAGATCCTAACAACGTAGGTGATGCTATTGAGATCAAAATGGTCGATGTTGAAGCCGAGATGCAAGCTAAATCAGCCGAATTTAAACAAAGCGGCTCAGAGATTTATCATAAAGCGGTTTAAAAACTAGTTAGCGAGTTAGAGAGTTGGCGAGTGAAAAGCTCGCTAACTTTACTCTTGTAGCTAGAAAACTGAATTAAGGATTCTCATGTCTTACAATATTGCGGTGGTGGGGTTTGGTTTAACGGGCCGTTTAACGGCGCTTGAGTTGAGTTTACAGCATCGGGTAACTGTTTATGAAGCGGGTGACGAACAAGCGCTTGATAGTGCAGGAAGAGTGGCAGCGGCGATGCTTGCACCACTGGCTGAATCTGTATTCTGCGAGCAAGACTTGGCCTTGATGGGGCTGGATTCAATAAAGCGTTGGCCGAGAATTTTAGCGCAACTTGATGAAGCGGTGTTTTTCCAACAGCAAGGCACACTTGTGGTTGCACACCAGCAAGATAAAGGTGACTTACAAAGTTTTATACTGCGTTTAAAGCCTTTAGCTGAACATCAAGGACATCAGTTAACAGGGGCACATATTGCTGAATTAGAGCCAGAGCTTACAGGGCGTTTTAACCAAGGTGTGTATTTACCTTGCGAAGGGCAAATTGATAATCAGGCTTTTTATCAAGCTAGTTTTAACACTCTAAGGCAGCGTAATGTGAGCTTTAAGTTTGCACAACAGGTTGATGTAACATCGCTAAATCTACAGCAATCGTTTGATTATATTATTGATTGCCGTGGCCTTGGCGCTAAAAGCGCAGCGTGTAAGCTACGCGGAGTGCGTGGTGAAGTAGTGCGTTTGTACGCCCCTGAGGTTAATTTAACGCGGCCAGTGCGGTTAATGCACCCGCGTTATCCTATTTATATTGCTCCGAAGCCAAATCATCAATACGTAATTGGCGCGACAGAAATTGAATCACAAGATAAGGGGGCTGCCACTGTGCGTTCGACTCTTGAGCTGTTGTCAGCAGCGTACACAGTACACAGTGGTTTTGCTGAGGCGCGAGTGTTGAATATTCAAACCGGCCTGCGTCCTGCATTTAGTGATAATCGCCCGCAGGTTTCCCAGCAGCAAAATGTGATCAGCATTAATGGCTTATATCGTCATGGTTATTTACTCGCACCGAGTTTAGTGGCCGATGCCATTGCACGGATAAAATAAGGCTTATTATGAAAGTAAGTATGAAAATAACAATTAATGGTCAACATTTTGAGTTAGCAGATAACGCCAATATAGCCCAAGGTTTGACGCAGTTTGCAGCAAAAGAGCCTTTTGCAGTGGCGCTTAATGGTCAATTTATACCGCGTAGTCAATGTGATACTACCTTACTTAACGAAGGCGATAGCATTGAATTACTGTCACCGATCCAAGGTGGCTAATATGAGTAGCGTAATATCAGATAGTTTCAGTATTTATGGTGAGCAGATCACTAGTCGGTTATTAATTGGCTCAGCACTTTATCCATCACCTGCGGTTATGGCCGATTCGATTGTTGCCTCTGGCGCGCAGATTGTTACTGTGTCATTACGACGTCAACAAAGTGCCGCCGCAGGAGATGACTTTTGGCAATTGATCAAAGATACGGGCTTAAAAATTCTACCCAATACTGCAGGCTGTCACAGTGTCAATGAAGCAATTACACTGGCACAAATGTGCCGTGAAGTGTTTGCTACCGATTGGATAAAACTTGAGTTGATTGGTGATGATTATAACCTGCAACCAGATCCATTTGCATTACTGGAAGCGACACAGATTTTATTAGCCGAAGGCTTTAAAGTATTACCTTATTGTACTGACGACTTAGTGTTATGTCAGCGTTTAGCTGATGCAGGGTGTGAAGTACTGATGCCGTGGGGAGCGCCTATTGGCACAGGTAAGGGCTTGTTAAATAAATATAACTTAAAAACTATTCGGGAGCGCTTACCCGATACCACATTGATTGTTGATGCTGGCCTTGGCTTACCATCACACGCCTGCCAAGCGCTTGAATTAGGTTATGATGCGGTGTTATTGAATTCGGCTATTGCAGGGGCGGGCTGCCCTGTTACCATGAGTCATGCATTTAAAGCAGCCGTTGATGCGGGTCGTTTTGCTTACCGAGCAAAGGCGATGCCAGAAAAAGACGTCGCTGCGCCATCTACGCCCACTATGGGTATGCCATTTTGGCATCAACAGTAATAAATGAAGTAAAAAATTAGGAAATACGTAACTATGAATCATGTTGTTTGGACAATTGCTGGCTCTGACTCTGGTGGTGGTGCAGGTATTCAGGCGGATATTAAAGCGATGCAAAGTTTTGGCGTCCATGGTTGTACAGCGATCACCGCATTGACTGCGCAAAACAGCCTAGGCGTTGAAGCACTTAACCCGATTTCAACCGATGTTATTGAGTCGCAATTACTCGCCCTTGAAAGCGACATGAAAGCCCGTGTTATTAAAATTGGTATGCTTGCCAATGTGCAGCAAATTCAATTGATCAGTGAGCATCTAAAACATTATAAAGCCACTTGGCCGGTTGCGCCTTTGGTTGTATATGATCCGGTGGCCATTGCTAGCAGTGGTGACTTACTGACAGAAGAAGATACCGTTAGCGCAATTAAAGAATGCTTATTGCCGCTGGTGGATGTGATCACCCCCAATACCCATGAAACGCAGTTGCTCACTGGGATATATTTAATTGGTCCCAGTGCTGTGATCGAGGCTGCGCAAAAGCTGCAAAGCTGGGGCGCAAAAGCGGTGCTGATCAAAGGTGGCCATTGGGATTATCCAAGCGGATATTGCATTGATTACTGCAGTGATGCCAGCTCTTATGGCAGTAATGAATATTGGCTTGGTAACGAAAAAATTCAAACGCCGCACAGCCATGGTACCGGTTGTAGTTTGGCGTCAGTGATTGCAGCGTGTTTAGCGAAAGGTTACCCGCTTAAAGATGCCTTTATTTTAGCCAAAGCCTATATAAATCAAGGCTTAAAAGCTGCGGTTCGTTATGGTGAAGGAATTGGCCCTGTGGCACAAACGAGCTTTCCCGATAATCTTGATGATTACCCACAAGTCATTGAAGCGGGCAGTTGGCTGGGTGATGAGCTGGATTTTGAACAACTAAACGAATTTACTATGGCGGCAGGTTTTACTGAGTGTGAAAACAAACAGCTTGGTTTATATGCGGTGGTTGATAGTCTCGATTGGTTAGAAAAGTGCTTAGCGCAAGGCGTTAAAACTGTACAACTGAGAATGAAAAACGCCAGCGAAGAAGAGCTTGAACACGCTATTGCTGCGGCGGTCACACTTGGTAAAAAGTACGATGGCAATGTGTATATCAACGATCATTGGCAGCTGGCAATCAAACATGGCGCTTATGGTGTGCATTTAGGTCAAGAAGATTTACTTGAGGCTAATCTGGTGGCCATTAAAGAGTCGGGCATGCGTTTGGGGATTTCGACCCATGGTTTTTATGAAATGCTGCGCGCTCATAATTACCGCCCGAGTTATATGGCGTTTGGCGCTATTTACCCAACCACGACCAAAGATATGACAGGGCAAATTCAAGGGCTTGAAAAGTTAAAGCGTTTTGTGCCGTTAATGAGTGATTACCCAACGGTAGCTATTGGTGGCATTGATTTATCACGAGCGGGCGAGGTTGCTGCAACCGGTGTTGGCAGTGTAGCTGTTGTTAGGGCTATTAGTGAAGCAAGTGACTATCAACAGGCGATTGCCGATTTACAAATGGCTATTAATAGCAATGAGTGAGGCAATAAAAGGATCTTTATCTGACAAAGAGCAGTTACGTTACAGTCGGCATTTAATGCTTAAAGAAGTCGGCTTTGAAGGGCAGTTAAAGCTCAAAGCCGCTCACGTTGTGGTAATTGGAGCGGGGGGGTTAGGCAGCCCCGCATTACTGTATTTAGCTGCGACTGGCATTGGCGAATTAAGCTTGTTAGATGATGATAAGGTTGAGCTTTCAAATTTACAGCGCCAAGTGCTCTATAAAGTAAATCATTTAGGGCAAGATAAGGTCAGCGCTGCGGGCAAAGTATTAAGCAGCTTAAATAATCAAATCACGATCAACACAGTAAGTGCAAAACTAACCACTGAAAATGCTGAACAAGTTTTTACTGGCGCAACCTTAGTACTTGATTGCAGCGATAACTTCAGCACTCGCTATGTAGTAAACCAGCAATGCTTGGCACTGGGTATTCCACTGGTGTCGGGGGCGGCAATAGCGAGTGAAGGGCAGCTGATGTGTTTTGATTTTCGCCAGCCACAGAGCCCTTGTTACGGGTGTATATTTGGAGCACAACCGCAACAGCAAGCGCTTAATTGCAGCAACGCGGGCGTGCTAAGTCCGCTGTTAGGTGTTATTGGCTCGATGCAAGCACTGTTGGCAGTTAATATCTTGCTGGGCCATCATCAAGGCAGTCAGTTTATTCGTTTTGATGGGCTAAGTTTAGCGCAGCAGCAGTTTAAATTAACTAAAGCGCCCGAGTGTACTGAGTGTGCAGGGGAAAGAGCTTAAATAAAAAACGCGGCATGACTGCATTAGTCGGTCCGCGTTTTTAATTAAAATGAGTTATAACTTAATTATTAATTAGGTATTAATCATCAATCATCAATCATCAATCATCAATTTTAGCAAACGGTGTGCCCATGCGAGTCACTGTGCCTGGTTTTTGATCATCAAAGATATCTGCTTTATTAGCACCCCAGGCTAAAATAACCGTGGAGCCTAATTTAAAGCGACCCATCTCTTCACCCTTTTTCAAGGTAATTGCATTTTCACCTGAGGTTTTGTAGTTCCAGCTAAATACATCTTTACCTGCTGGTGGTGTAACTGTACCTGCCCAAATAGTTTCGATACTGGCAACAATTGTTGCACCCACTAATACCATGGCAAGCGGGCCAATTTCAGTCTCAAAAATGGCTACTACGCGTTCGTTACGAGCGAATAGGTTAGGTACATTTTGCGCGGTAAGTGGGTTTACTGAAAATAAATCACCGGGGACGTAAATCATTTTACTCAAGGTGCCATCAATCGGCATATGAATACGATGATAATCTTTTGGCGCTAAGTAAATCGTTGCAAAGTCGCCGCCTAAAAAAAGCGCTGTATCTTGCTCTGAGCCGCCAAGTAAAGCTTGTAAGCTATAGTCATGTCCTTTGGCTTGAATAAGCTGGCCTTCAACAATTGGGCCTAGTTGACTGATGGCACCATCTACAGGATGAGTAATGATGTCATCTTCAGTGGTTAATGGCCGAACGCCTTCTTTTAAAGGACGAGTAAAAAACTCATTAAACGTTTTATAGTGAGCTGGGTCGCTATATTGCGCTTCATTCATATCAATTTTATATTGTTTAATAAACAATTTAATTAAAGTAGTTGTTAGTGCGCCTGCTTTAGCTGCAGCTAACTTGCCTACCATACGGGATACAAAATGTTTTGGCATTGCGTACTGCATTGCGATTTTGAATTTGTCTAAACTCACAAGTTTTTTCCTAAAAAATTATACGCGTGGAGCACGAGCACCCGCTCGGCCATCGGCCATTGTTTCTAAAATTCTATGGTAGCTATCAAAACGTAGCTGTGAAATATCACCATCATCGATTGCTTGGCGAATTATACAGCCCGGATCATTTAAATGCTTACAGTCTCTAAAGCGGCAACCGCCAATAAACTTGCGAAACTCTTTAAAGCACCAAGTAACGCGCTCTACATCTAAATGCCACAAGCCAAATTCACGAATACCAGGGGAATCAATTAAGTTACCGCCTGAAGGTAAGTGATGAAGTCGTGACACGGTTGTTGTGTGTTGGCCAAGGCCACTATTTTCAGAGACCTCTTTGGTCAGTATTTCAGCATCAGGTAAAACAGTGTTAACTAAAGTTGATTTACCCACACCACTTTGACCAACAAAAATACTATTTTTATCAATTAAGGTTTCTTTGAGTGCATCAATACCGTAACCGGTTTTATTACTGACTAGTAATACTTGATAATCAAGTGACCTATAAATATCCAGAATTTTATTGATGTTAGCAAGCCCAGGCTCATCAATTAAATCTATTTTATTGAGCACTAAAATAGGCTCAATGCCCATATCTTCGCAAGCAATTAAATAGCGGTCGATAATACTGGGGGTAAACTCTGGTAGTACCGCAGAGACCATCAAAATCTGGTCAATGTTGGCGGCTATGACTTTTACACCGTCGTAAAAATCAGGGCGAGTAAGTTGCGAGCGCCGTTCATGCATCGCTTCTATAACGCCAGCTAAATCACCTTCGCTGACTTTTGCGCGGCGAAATTGCACTTCGTCTCCGCAAACAATACCTTTAACGGTACGGCGAATATTGCAGCGCAAAACATCTCCGTTATCAGTTTCAATATCGGCATGTTGACCAAACCGACTGATCACCACGGCATTTTCAGGCGCACCTAAATTGTCAGTTTGCCATTGCTCAACCTTGTTAGTGGTTGGCGCAGAATCTGCATTAGACAAGCGTTTTTGGTGATTGGCCTTAATCCTACGGGATTGACCTTTACTTAATTTCTTCTGTTTTGCCACTTTTGGCCCATAACTTAGTTAAATGTCGTGCTTTTTGAAAAAAAAGCTTTAGGTCGACTGATGATACTAATATGATATATCTAAATGCGTTAGATCTAAAGGAAAGCACCGCAAGGTAATTATGTCTTTTCATAAATCAAATCTGATTTGGCTCGACCTCGAAATGACAGGTCTTGAACCAAGTACAGACAAAATACTCGAAATAGCCACGGTTGTCACCGACAGTGCGTTAAACATCTTGGCTGAAGGGCCAACTATTGCTATTCATCAAAGTGATGAATTGCTTGATGGTATGGATGAATGGTGTACTAAGCAACATGGTCAGTCAGGGTTAACTGCACGCTGTAAAGCGAGCACATTCACAGAGCAAGATGCTGTTGAACAAACTTTGGCATTTTTAAAGCAGTGGGTTCCTGCAGGCGCTTCGCCTATGTGTGGTAATTCAATAGGCCAAGATAGACGCTTTATGAATAAATATATGCGTGAACTGGAAGATTACTTCCACTATCGTAATTTAGACGTAAGCACTATCAAAGAACTAGCACGACGCTGGAAACCAGAAGTTTTAGCACAAGTGCACAAAAAAGGTTCACACCTTGCTCTTGATGATATCAAAGATTCCATCATGGAATTAAAAGTC
Source organism: Pseudoalteromonas sp. SR45-6 (assembly GCF_014163545.1). Taxonomy (NCBI): domain Bacteria; kingdom Pseudomonadati; phylum Pseudomonadota; class Gammaproteobacteria; order Alteromonadales; family Pseudoalteromonadaceae; genus Pseudoalteromonas; species Pseudoalteromonas sp. SR45-6. Next base: position 490 of record NZ_JACJDM010000058.1, on the reverse strand, counting down.
TACCAAGAAAAATTCTTTAATTTGTAAAAAACACTTGCAAACACATCGGATTATTGTAGAATCCTGCCCCGCTTAAGACGATAACCCCCGCGGGGTTAGTGTGCTTGAGCAATTTGAATGCGGCACTAGCTCAGTTGCCAGAACGTTTACCGCGACCTGTCGCGGACCAACGGAAAAATTACTGACTATTTTGAATGCGGCACTAGCTCAGTTGCCAGAACGTTTACCGCGACTTGTCGCGCACCAACGGACAAATTACTGACAATTTTGAAATGCGGCACTAGCTCAGTTGCCAGAACGTTTACCGCGACTTGTCGCGCACCAACGGACAAATTACTGACAATTTTGAAATGCGGCACTAGCTCAGTTGGTAGAGCGCGACCTTGCCAAGGTCGAGGTCACGAGTTCGAGCCTCGTGTGCCGCTCCAATTTCTCACCAAAGAAATTGCAGCAAGTTTCAAATTAAAAGCTATAAACTTTTTTAGAACCT
>NZ_JACJDM010000057.1:0-29923 GCF_014163545.1 Pseudoalteromonas sp. SR45-6 | reverse complement strand
CTAAACTTAAGTTTTACTCGACTAACTGATTAACTCTTGCAGCTTAAGCGTTGCCTGCTGCCGTCTCAGTGGGGTCGCATTATAGGGCGCGGCGAATTTTACGCAAGCGTTTTTTAAAGAAAACTTGAAATAAAGTGCTGTTCGTTCAATTTACGCGCTAAACAGCTCAAAAGTGCTAGTTTAGTATACAGCACAGATCCTAGCTGGCCATTTTATAGGCTCTACTGCTACACTATTTACCTCTTACTATTGAACTTATTCTTAATTTATTAGGTGTTTTATGGCAATCCGTTCTTATAAAGGAATTACTCCTCGTTTTAACCAGTCTGTTTATATAGATGAGTCGGCTGTTTTAGTTGGTGATATCACATTAGGTGAAGATAGTAGTGTATGGCCGTTAGTAGCAGCACGAGGGGACGTTAACTATATACGCATTGGTGAACGTACTAACGTGCAAGACGGCAGCGTGTTACATCTAACGCGTGCCAGTAAAAGTAACCCAGATGGTTATCCATTAATTATTGGTGATGATGTTACCGTTGGTCACAAGGTTATGTTGCACGGCTGTTGTTTGGGTAATCGTATTTTAGTCGGCATGGGCGCGATTGTAATGGATAATGCCATTATTGAAGATGATGTGATAATTGGTGGCGGTTCATTAGTTCCACCAAACAAGCGCTTGGAATCGGGCTTTCTCTATGTGGGTAGTCCAGTAAAGCAGGCGCGCCCTTTAACCGAGCAAGAGCTGAGTTTTTTAAAAATATCAGCAACTAATTATGTTGAGCTTAAAGATGAGTATCTAGCTGAGGATTAACTCAGCACTGAAACAATGATTTGTCCTGCCGAGTTATATTCTTCATTCTCGATTAGTTGCTCGGCTATATCTTCATAGTCAAAACGCGCCTGTTCAAAATGTAACTTTGCAGCTTGTTGGTCTGCCAATGTTAGCGTGCGTGTGTCAATGACACATTCAACCATTAAGCCACTTACTTGAGCAAAAAACGTTAACTGCTGGGATTGTACGTTAAATTCAAATCGGTCGATAAATTGGATTGCTTGGTTCATGCAAGCTCTCCGGTTTTTAATGCTCGAACAACAGGGAGTATTTCAGGCATATTATTGCGCCACACAAAATAGGCTTGTGCAGCTTGCCCTACTAGCATGCCACTTCCATCAAGTACGTTAATATTAGCCTTATAGCCCTGAGCCCATTGCATAAACAGCGTATTTTGCTGTGAATAAAACATATCATAAACATGTTCACAGCCATCAAGGTGTTTTTTATCAAGCGCAGGCAATTCACCAAGCATACTGCTAGATGTAGAGTTTACAATTAGCGAGTAATCACTTACTGGCAAATCATCAAAACCATAGCCAGTTACATTACCGTATTGGGCAAATAATTCAGCTAGTTCCTTAGCTTTTGCTGCCGTACGATTGACTATAATGATTTCACTCGGCTGTTGTGCCAATAACGGTAAAACCACGCCACGTGCAGCGCCTCCGGCACCTATAAGTAAGACCCGTTTATCTTTAATGGTAACCTGATTCGCAAGCAGATCGTTCACAAAACCAATGCCATCGGTGTTGTCACCTAGCAAGCGCCCATCATCTAATAACTTAATAGTATTTACTGCTCCGACAATGGTTGCCAATTCAGTTCGCTCATCAACTAGCGCAAATGCTTGCTCTTTAAATGGCACTGTAACATTAGCTCCTTTACCGCCTGTGGCAAAAAAATCGGCCACGGCTTTTTTAAAACCATCAATCGGTGCTAATATTGCGCTGTATTCGATTTGTTCGCCCAATGAGGTTGCAAATTGCTGATGTATCGCAGGGGATTTTGAGTGTTTAATAGGATTTCCAAAAACTGCATATTTGTCCATATTTGAGCAACCTCTTTGTGCAGTAACATTACCTCGTAACTTACTGCTAATTAATGATGATAAAACTATGATTAAACGATTCTTTTCAAAATCGAAACCACCAGAACAACAGCAAGCACCAACGCCAGAAAAAACACCTTATCAACTGATGGGTGGAGAAGCTGGTGCTTTAGCACTTGCGAATCGATTCTACGACATTATGGCCAGCGATGAATACGCTAAACCGTTATATGATATGCATCCTCAACCATTGGACCGTATTCGCCAAGTGTTTTTTGAGTTTTTATCAGGGTGGTTAGGCGGCCCAGACTTGTTTGTTGAAAAGCATGGTCACCCTATGCTGCGTAAACGCCATATGCCTTTTCCAATTGATCAAGATTTACGAGATCAATGGATGTATTGCATGAATAAAGCGTTAGACGCGGAAATTGATAATCCCTTATTACGAGAAGGGTTACGTAAATCTTTGGCACAACTTGCCAGTCATATGATTAATCAGCACTAGCACTTCTCTTTAACTGCACGTTATTTGCGCTAAGTCAAAACGGCCTTTTTTTAAATATAGATAATACGTGATCAAATATTTAGAAAAAGCGTCGTGCGTGTGAAATCAATCCAACATAAAATTTATGCCCTATTGGCCCTAACAGGCATTATTGTGTTAATTGCCAGTATTCTTAGTAGCTCAAGCCAACAACGAACGCTTGCGCAAGACACTGTTGCAGAAAATATTAAGCTTCTTGCTGATAACTACTTTGACTCTATCAATACTTTGATGATCACAGGCACCATGGCAAATAGAGAGCTATTAAGCCAAAAACTACGCAAGCACCCAAATATTGAAGATGCGCATATTATTCGCTCCCCAATTGTTAATAAACTTTATGGGCCGGGCAATAAAAATCAAGCGCCGAGCAACGATATCGAACGCGAGGCTTTAAAAGGCAAGGAAACATTGCTAATTGATCAGCAAAATAATAGCCGCAGTATAACTTTTCTGCGCCCTATGTTTGCCAGTAGCGATTATAAAGGCACTAATTGCCTTGGCTGTCATCAAGCACAAGAAGGTGATGTACTCGGCGTAGTTAAAATTAGTTACTCATTAGCTGATATTGATAATGCGGTGACTTACAACACCCTAGTAAATACCGCATTACTCTCTATTATTTTTATTATTGCCTTTGTATTACTGGGCATTATGTTTAGACAAATTTTTATTGTACGCCTTAAAAAGCTAGGTCATGCTATGCATTTAGCTACAACCAACAAAGATTTAAGCCTGCGAATTGACGATAGCGCTGAAGATGAACTGGGTTGGCTCGCCACCAGCTTTAATAAGATGATCGCCACCTTTAAAGATAATATTGCTCAAGTATCTCATTCATCAAAAGTATTGATCCACTCAGCAGAAAAAATTTATACCTCAGCGGATACTACTGAGCGCGCTATTTTAGAGCAAAAGAAAAATACAGACTCCGTGGCAGCTGCTATAAACGAACTAGAGAGCTCCTCTAATGAAGTAAAAAACACCACTCACTTTGCCTCTGAAAAATCAGAGAACAGTAATGAACTGGCACAACAAAGTATGCATGTTGCTGAACAAACCGAACTCAGTATTAATCAATTGGCAGACGATGTTCGCCAAGCTGCAGCGCAAGTAAGTCAACTACAAGTACAAACACTTGAGGTAGGAAAAGTACTCGAAGTGATTAGCAGTATTGCTGAACAGACCAATTTGTTAGCTCTTAATGCTGCGATTGAAGCCGCACGTGCAGGTGAAGCTGGTCGGGGCTTTGCTGTGGTGGCTGATGAAGTACGTACGTTGGCAACTCGTACTCATGCATCCACCGATGAAATTCGTCGCACAATCGACAAACTGCAATCCGAAGCGGCGCAAACGGTTAAAACCATGGGTGAATCGTGTGAGGAGGCTGATGCTAGAGCGCAACAAGTAAAAAATGTTGCTCAAGCTTTAAAAGATATTTCTATGCAAATGAATGAAATAAATCAACTTAATATTCAAATAGCCGACGCGACAGAACAACAAAACTTAGCCGCAGAGGAAATAAATAGGAGTGTTATTGGTATTAGTGATAACGCTGAGCGGTCATTAGTGGATGCTAACGATAACCAAAAAGTAAGTGAGGAGCTGTTAAATCTAGCGCGTTCACTGGATGAGCAAGTAAGAAGCTTTAAATTGATGTAATACTTAAAGTTGCCAGTCAATAAACCAGATATTGACTGGCAGCCTGCTTACTATGCTAGCCCTAACCAGTCTCTTGGTTTTAAAAAGTCAGCGTATAGCTTATTTTCAGCACTGCCTTCTTCGGGTGTATAGTTATATTCCCAACGCGCTAGCGGCGGCATCGACATTAATATTGATTCTGTACGTCCGCCACTTTGCAAACCAAATAAAGTGCCACGATCCCACACTAAGTTAAATTCAACATAACGGCCACGACGATAAAGTTGGAAGTCTCGTTGCTGCTCAGTAAATGGGGTTGCTTTTCTACGTTCAATAATAGGTAAATAAGCATCTAAAAAGCCATTGCCTACTGCTTGCATAAAGGCAAAGCTTTGCTCAAACCCGGCTTCATTCAAATCATCAAAGAATAAACCGCCGACACCGCGCGTTTCATCGCGATGTTTTAGGTAAAAATACTCGTCACACCATTTTTTATATTTAGGGTAAACCTCATCTCCAAACGGCGCACATAAATCATGCGCGACTTGATGCCAATGTTGAACATCTTCAAGCTCAGGATAAAATGGCGTTAAGTCAAAACCACCACCAAACCACCAAATAGGCTCCTCACCTTGCTTTTCTGCAATGAAAAAGCGTACGTTAGCATGGCTCGTTGGAATATGTGGATTGTTTGGGTGGATCACTAGCGAGACACCACAGGCATGGAAGCTACGACCAGCAAGTTCTGGACGATGCGCAGTTGCCGATGCCGGCATTGAAGCACCAAACACATGCGAGTAGTTCACCCCACCTTGCTCGATCACATTGCCACCACGAATAACACGAGTTCGCCCACCACCGCCTTCTTCGCGCTGCCAACTGTCTTCTACAAACTTGGCTTGGCCATCAGCTTGCTCTAAACCTTGGCAAATTGTGTCTTGCAAGGCCATCAGGTAGGTTTTTACTTGTTCGAGTAAATTGCTGTGCATGGTTATCCTCTAAATACTTTGCCGGTCATTACATCTTTAATAGTGCTAGGCTGCGTGTTACCACCGAGTGGTTCATCTACATAAAATGCCACCAGCTCGCCAAACTCACTTTTAGCCATTGCAATACTAGTGACCGTATCATGTCCTGATAAGTTAGCACTAGTAGACACAAGAGGTTTGCCTAATTCTTGGCATAAGCGCTTTACTGTTGGGTGATTAGTTACACGCACAGCAATACTATCAAATTGTCCTGTTAACCATTTAGGCGTACCTTTAGCCGCTGGCATAACCCAAGTAATTGCGCCGGGCCAGCTGGAAAAAATATCAGCGCGTTTATCCATCGGAATTTTTGCATCATCAACATACTTTAATAATTGCCCATAATTATCGGCAATTAAAATTAAGCCTTTCTCAACGGGCCGCTGCTTTATTGCAAGTAAGCGCTCCACAGCTTGCTGATTATCGGGGTCACAGCCTAAGCCATAAACAGCTTCGGTTGGGTAAACAATAACCCCGCCTTGCGACACAGCAGCAAGGGCTGTTAAAGGAACTGAGGTAGTATCAGTCACTGAAAATCTCCAAATACAATAAAATTAAAGCCGGTAATTATTCGCTCACCGTGAATTTATGCGAGCAACTTTTCTGAGGGCATTGTAGCACAACACTATTGGTCATTTGCTTTTGCATCATTACTGGCCATTGGCACGCGGGGCAGATATGGCTAACTGGTTTGTGATTGAGTGTGTATTTACAACTTGGATAGCTATTACATGAATAAAATGTTTTACCAAATTTATTACTACGCGCCACTAACTGGCCTTTTTTACACTTAGGGCAAGCAGGTAAAACTTCTTCATTTGGCTCAGGCTCATCATGAGCAATGTAGTGACACTCAGGATAACCCGTACAGCCAATAAACATACCATAGCGGCCATTCTTCACTACTAGCGGATTACCACACTCTGGACAAGAGCTATCATCAAGTACTTTGATTTGTTGAGTATCATGTTGAGCAAGCGAGCGAATAAAATCACATTCGGGGTAACTCGCACAGCCAAGGAAAGGACCTGATTTACTGTTGCGGATCACAAGCTCTGAACCGCATTTAGGGCACACTTCGTATTCTTTTTCTAAGGCATGTTGATTTGCAGAAAAAAGCGATTGGTCGATTTTACTCATGTGTTCCCTAAGCAGCTGACTAATTTTCGCCTAATATACCCAAACTAATTAAAGATACAAGCGCAGTACTTGCTTAATGTACTACCTCTGCTGGCTCATCAAAAATAAGTTCTTCCATTTGTGCATAAGCTTGCTCTGAGCCTGGCACATTAAACAACACCATAAGTACCACCCATTTTAAATCATCAAGTGATATATAAGCTTTATCTAATGCGAACAAACGATCCATAACCATTTCACGCGTTGCGCTGTTGATCACTCCGACTTGTTCTAAAAACATTAAAAAGCCCCGACACTCTACGCTCAGCATGTGGCATTCACTATCGGTAAAAATACGTATCGCATGTTGTGGGAGGCGGTTTAAATAAGGGAATTCATCACTGTGCTGCAAGTCAGCAAGCTGCTCAAGCCAATCAAGTGCTTTGTATATTTCGGGCTTATTAAAGCCGGCACGTAATAATTCGTCAGTGAGTTCATTATGCTCAACAAAGACTTCGGCTTCGCTGTGAATGTAGTTTTCAAACAGATACATGAGGATATCGAACATGTTACTTTCCTCCACACTAAGCTTATCGAACTCTAATATAGCCATCTAATACACGCTCTACTCTATCTTCCAATTCAAGATCAAGTAAACGTGCTTGCACTTTATCTATTGGCCACTGGCTACGCTGAGCAATTAAATCAACAGCTGTTACTTCAAAACCAACACTGTTTAGTATTTCGCAGGCAGGTTCATCAACCGTTGCTTCTTCTATAGTATATAGACTGTTTTCGCAGAAAAAGCTCACTTCGTCGAGAATATCACTGACATTTTCCACCAGCTTTGCACCTTGTTTAATTAAAAAGTGACTGGCTTCAGAGAGTGGATTTTTAATTGAACCAGGCACTGCAAAAACTTCTTTGTTTTGCTCCAGCGCATAACGCACGGTGATAAGCGAACCGCTTTTTATTTCAGCCTCGACAATCAACACACCTAATGACAAACCAGATATTATACGATTACGTCTTGGGAAGTTATTAGCATTAGCGGCTGTACCGGGTAAAAACTCGCTCACCAACATCCCCCGTTCGGATACTTGATCGGTGAGTAACTTATGCCGTTTAGGATAATAAACATCCACTCCAGTACCAAGCACTGCAATGGTTTTACCATTGCCCGCCAGCGCTCCTTTGTGGGCAGCACCATCAATACCAAGCGCCATTCCGGAAGTTACCGTTAATCCAGCCACAGTGAGTTGATGAGCAAATTCAGCGGCGATCTCTAAACCGATTGGCGTGGCATTGCGGCTTCCAACAATAGCGATTTGCGGACTGGTCAATAACTCTAAATTGCCTCGGCAAAATAGCAATAAAGGCGCGCTAGCAATTTCTTTTAATAATGGTGGATAGTGAGGATCGAAGTAATCAATTGCGGTTATCTGTGAGTTAACAATTATCTGTTGATAATAGTCAACTTGCTGCCAATCGGTTGCTAGTAAATTAGTGGCGACCTGCGGGCTTAAACCATGACCGGTAAGCTGATCGTGAGTCAGCTCAAACAAATCATCTAATGGCAGTTTTTGTGCCAATGCCAATAAGGTTTTAACACCTAAGCCTTTACATAAATAAAAGGCAAGCCAATGGGTTAGCTTGCCTGATGAATCTTTCATGCTCCCTCCTTAGAGCACTCAAACCTGAATTAATTTATAACTGCAAAATCACCGACTCGGATTGGGTGCTGGTTTTTTACGATTAAGGCATAACTAACGTTTTTATAAACTTTAAACACCATTAGCTGACCGACCTGTTCTTTTGGCATATGCCACACAGTCGTGTCGGCATCTGCCTCAACGCCAAAAAATTCGTTGGCGTTTGTTACTAACTTTTCAAGGCTATTTGAATCTTCTTTGTAGCGTGGGCCATTGCGACCATCAAAAACAGTCGGTGATTGACGCTCAATATCTAAAATATGGCCTTCTTTAATTTGCTGCTCTGACCCTAAGTTTAGCACTACAATATCCATTGTGCTGAATTCTCGTAATCCACTCACTGATGCGATGATTTCACCTTGCACTGGCTGCTCAGGACGGTGAATATTAAAATACGCAGGTAATAGCTGACCTTCTATCGCAGGCATTAAAAAATCACCCGCTTTGATTTCTCTCTTTACCTGTTCAACTTTAACTGAAGCAGGTACACCATTGGCAATATCACCTTTTCTAAATACACGACCCACCGCCACTAATTGTGCTTTATTAGCCAACACTTCGTTCGTTTGCGGATCAACATATGCTTCGCCGTTGCGGTAAATAGCGTATGACTCGTGTAATTTCAGCTCACCTTTAACATAAACTATATGGCCTTCGGTATTCATTTTAGTGTTGACATTGGCACCTAAAATATAAGGTTTATCGGCAATGTCTTCAGCATTTAGTGCTTGCTCATAGGTTAGGTAAGGACGCAGCAGCTCAAGAGGTAACGTAGGGATCGCATTTTTACCTTTTTGCACAATTCGACCATGTGGAGAAAGCTTTTTATAACCCTGATTAATCACCAAACGTGGATTACCGTGCTCATCGTAGATTAAAGACAGTGCATCCCCTGGGTAAATTAGGTGTGGATTATTAATTTGTGGATTCATTTGCCAAAGTTCCGGCCACTGCCAAGGCTCTTGCAAATAAACTCCTGAAATATCCCAAAGTGTATCGCCCTTTTTCACAACGTATTGTTTAGGCGCATCTTTTTTTATAGTTAATACATCTGCTAAGGATGGGAAAGTAGCACTTAATGCCAACATTGCCGCGAGTAATGGGTATTTCATTGAGCTTCCTTGTGGTGTTTTTTCATTATTATCAACCAAAACCTGTTAAAGGTGAACGCGAATGGCTAAAATAAGAGCATACAATACCCTAAATTAAGCACAAGTGAAAAAGGTTACTATGGCTAGGTTAGAAGTTTTAAGATTTCCAGATGAGCGTTTACGTACAATAGCAAAAGAAGTGGTGCAAGTTGACGACCAAATTCGCCAAATTGTAAAAGACATGCTGGAAACTATGTATGATGAAAACGGCATTGGATTAGCTGCGACTCAAGTCGATATTCATCAACGTATTGTGGTCATTGACGTATCAGAAGAACGTGATGAACCGTTAGTATTGATCAACCCGACAATCACTAAACAAGATGGCACCACGGTAAGTGAAGAAGGCTGTTTATCTGTGCCACACTCTTATGCAAAAGTTGACCGCGCAGAAACTGTAACAGTGACCGCATTAAACGAAAATGGCGAAGAGTTTAGTTTAGATGCTGATGAGCTATTAGCAATTTGCATCCAGCATGAGCTTGACCATTTACAGGGTAAACTATTTATCGATTACTTATCACCGTTAAAGCGCCAACGTATTCGTAAAAAACTTGAAAAAGAAGCTAAGTTAGCAGCGCAATAATACCTTAGTAATAATTAGGAAGTTCAGTGACACAACCATTACGCATTATTTTTGCCGGTACGCCAGACTTTGCTGCGCGCCATTTACAAGCTCTTATCGACTCAGAGCATCAAATTGTTGGCGTGTATAGCCAACCCGACCGTCCAGCAGGGCGCGGTAAAAAACTCAAAGCCAGTGAAGTGAAAGAGCTAGCACTGGCAAATGAGTTAGCAGTGTTCCAACCTGCCTCATTAAAAAGTGACGACGCTCTGGCTGAACTAAGCAGCTTAGATGCTGACCTTATGATCGTGGTCGCTTATGGATTACTGTTACCAAAAGCAATTTTAGAGGCGCCACGGCTTGGTTGTTTAAATGTACACGGCTCAATTTTACCGCGCTGGCGTGGTGCCGCGCCGATTCAACGCGCTATCTGGGCCGGCGATGAAGAGACTGGCGTCACCATAATGCAAATGGATGAAGGCCTAGATACCGGCGACATGCTGCATATTAGCCGCTGCCCTATTACCGCCACTGAAACAAGTGCAAGTTTATACGCTAAGCTTGCCGATTTAGGCCCAAGCGCACTAATAGACACCATTACTAAGTTAGCTAATGGCGAAATTACCCCGCAAGTACAAAATGACGAGCTTGCCAATTACGCTAAAAAGCTATCTAAAGACGAAGCAAATATTGATTGGTCGATGGACGCAGCGCAAATAGAGCGTAATATCCGCTCATTCAATCCATGGCCGGTCTGTTTTACTCAAATGGGTGAACACACTGTAAAAGTTTATCAAGCTAATGTTGTTGACCAGCAAGGCACGGCAGGAACGGTATTACAAAGCGATAAACACGGCATTGTGATTGCCTGTGGTACTAACGCACTTAATATCACTCAAGTACAACCACAAGGTAAAAAGCCAATGGCCATTACTGACTTTTTAAATGGTCGAGCAGACTGGGTAACTCCTGGCACACGAATAGGCGAACACAATGAGTAATGTCAGGGCGATTGCAGCCGAAACTTTATATAACGTGGTTGATAAAGGCGCCTCATTAAATCAAGAGCTGCCTTTTGCCAGCCAAGGTTTACCACCTAAAGATAAAGCGTTATTACAGCAAATTTGTTACGGCGTACTGCGTTATTTACCAAGTTTAGAAAATTATTGTCAACATTTAGTTGAGCAGCCACTTAAAGGTAAGCGCCGTATATTCCAGTTCTTACTGTATGTGGGCATTTACCAACTACAACATATGCGGGTTCCACCGCATGCAGCAATTAGCGAAACGGTTAATGCATTAGAACAACTGCGCGCATTGGGTTTAAAAGGCTTGATCAACGCTATTTTACGCAGCTTTCAGCGCCAGCAAGTAGAGCTTGAAGAAAAAGCCAAGCAAATACCAGTGTGTTTATACAACCACCCAAACTGGTTTATCAAACAAGTAACTGAAGCTTACCCTGACTCTTGGCAAGCTCTACTAGAAGCGAACCAGCAGCAAGCACCAATGTGGTTGCGTGTTAACCAAGCGCAATATAGCACCGCTGAATATAGCGAAATGCTCACTGCTAATGACATTGAACATACACTCAATCCTGATTTCCCTGATGGTATTAAGCTGGATAAACCGCGCGATGTGTTTTCGTTGCCTGAATTCGACACCGGCGCATGTTCAGTACAAGATGCAGCAGCACAGCTTGCGGCACGCTTGTTAGATCCAAAAGCTGACGAGCATATTTTAGATGCCTGCGCAGCACCCGGTGGTAAAACCTGTCACATTCTAGAACTCGCAGATGCTGATGTACTGGCACTTGATAGCGATGCCACCCGCCTTGAACGTGTAAAGCAAAACCTTGAAAGAATTGGCTTAGGCGCTGATTTACAATGTGCCGATGCTTCGCAACCACACAAATGGTGGGATGAGCAACAGTTTGACCGTATTCTATTAGACGTTCCTTGCTCTGCAACGGGTGTTATTCGTCGTCACCCAGATATCAAATGGCTACGTCGTGCATCAGATATCAATGATCTGGCGACACTCCAAGGCGATATTCTCAATAGCATTTGGCCATTATTGAAACCAGGTGGCACGCTAATTTATGCAACCTGCTCAGTATTACCACAAGAGAACCAACAGCAAGTCGCTAAATTTTTAGCAAATAATAACGATGTTGAACATATCCCGCTACATGATAACGATACCCCAAGCAACCCTGGGCTGCAGTTACAGCCTGGTGAGAGTGACGGATTTTATTATGCCAAGCTTATAAAAACACACTCATAAGAAGCTTTTAGTAAACCATGAAAATAATCATACTCGGTGCAGGACAAGTAGGCGGTACACTCGCTGAAAACCTGGTAGGTGAACAAAACGAAATCACGGTTGTTGATATTGATGGCAACCGATTACGTGAGTTACAAGATAAATACGATCTACAGGGTGTTACAGGTCATAGTGCCCACCCTGATGTATTACGCCGCGCCGGTGCGGAAGACGCCGATATGATCATCGCAGTAACCAGTTCAGATGAAGTGAACATGGTCGCTTGCCAAGTCGCGTATAGTATTTTTAATACGCCGACTAAAATTGCTCGGATCCGTTCTGAGCAATACTTAAAGTACCGCGAAAAGCTCTTTCAAAACGATGATTTACCTGTTGACCACTATATTGCTCCAGAGCAACTAGTGACTAAGTATATTCGTCGCTTGATTGATTATCCTGGCGCGTTACAAGTTTTAGAGTTTGGCGATGGCATGCTCTCGCTGGTGGCGGTAAAAGCTTACTACGGCGGATTGTTAGTCGGTTATGCATTGTCAGCATTAAAAGAGCATATTCCTAATGTTGAAACTCGTGTTGCTGCGATTTACCGCCAAGGTAAAGCAATCAAACCACTGGGTACTACAGTAATTGAAGCGGATGATGAAGTGTTCTTCCTCGCTGCCACCAAACATATTCGTGCAGTAATGAATGAACTACAGAAATTAGAGCGTTCATACAAAAAAATTATGATTGCTGGTGGCGGTAATATTGGCGCTGGGCTTGCTCGCTCTCTGGAAAAGAATCATAGCGTAAAATTGCTTGAACGAAATAAAGAACGTGCTGAGCAGTTATCAGAAATGCTTGATAATACAGTGGTGTTTTGTGGTGATGCGTCAGATCAGGAGTTGTTATCAGAAGAACACATCGAACAAGTTGATGTATTCATCGCGGTAACTAATGATGATGAAGCTAATATTATGTCAGCCATGCTCGCTAAACGCATGGGTGCGCAAAAAACCATGGTGCTTATTCAGCGCGGCGCATATGTTGATTTAGTGCAAGGTGGCGAAATTGATATTGCCATTTCACCACAGCAAGCCACGATTTCTGCCCTGCTTACCCATGTTCGCCGCGGTGATATTGTTAATGTGTATTCATTACGTAAAGGCGCAGCAGAAGCCATTGAGGCTGTGGCCCATGGCGACGAACATACCTCTAAAGTTGTCGGCCGTGCAATTGCTGATATTAAGCTGCCTGCAGGTACCACGATTGGCGCGATTGTCCGTAATGATGATGTACTCATTGCCCACGACGACACGATAATTCACTCAGGCGATCACGTCATTATGTTCTTGATCGATAAAAAGCATATCAACGTAGTTGAAAAACTGTTCCAAGTTAGCGCTATCTTTCTCTAAATTACTCCTCACCTTTCGACACAAAGCAACTGTATCGAAAGGTGAATTTCCACCCCAATAAACACAAATGAAAATCAATCTCAAAAGCATTTACTTCCGTACCCAAATCCATTACTCTCACGCTGTTTGATAATCAAGCGTTTTCTCTTTCTGTGAGAAGTTAATTTCACATTTTTTAATATAAATGGATTTCTTCAAATGATACACCCAACTTTAAACACCCCTCTTTGTGTTACATATTGCAGTGTTATTGGTATTCTTGTGTGTGGACTATCAACAAATGCAAATGCCGAAGCTAAAAACGACATTGAAAAACTAACCATAGTGGGCCAGCAAGATAGCGGCTACAAAGTCAGTGCAATGAACTCAGCAACAGGGCTTGATCTCAGCCACTTGCAAACTCCGCAATCAGCTATCGCTATCACCAGTGAATTTATGGCCGATCAACAATTAAATAGTGCTATTGAAGCCATCACCAGCGTAACCGGCATCAATGCAAGAGAGGCCGATAATGGTAAATATTCAATTTCAGCGCGCGGTATCAGTGTTACCAGTATTTTATATGATGGCATAGCAACTACTTATGATACCCGATTTAATTACGGCGATAACTTAACAGATACTGCTATTTATGAGCGGATTGAAGTTGTCCGTGGTGCCACAGGGTTAATGCTCGGTGCAGGTAATCCATCAGCAGCAATTAACTTAATACGTAAGCGCCCTACTGTGCATAACCAAGTAAATATTTCTGCAACGGTTGGTTCTTGGCAAAACTATCGTGGTGTGGTTGATGCATCGGGTAGTTTAAATAGCAGTGAAACCGTGCGTGCGCGTGCCGTACTCGCCTATCAAGATCAGCAATCATATCAAGACAGGTTCAGCCAAGAAAAAACCACATTATACGGTATTATCGAAGCTGACCTAACTGATAGTACCCTATTAACTTTTGCTGTTGATACGCAAACCACAGACCCAAAAGGCACGATGTCGGGTGGACTACCTATTTTTTATAGCGATGGCACCCGAACAAACTATGATAGAGAAACATCCACAGCGCCAAATTGGTCATCTTCAAAAACTAAAGCATTGAATAGCTTTATGAGTATTGATCATTACTTCAATGCTAATTGGCAGCTAAGTGCGAGCTATATATATGGTAATAATGACCTACATTACGATGTTTTTTGGGCGACAGGTAACCCTGACTCACAAACGAATATAGGCATGATGCCCGGTTCAGTAAATTATATTGATGCCAAGCGGATTCAGCGCACCTACGAGATAGAGCTTACCGGTAGATTTAACTGGTTAAATCAAAGCCACCAAGTCATGTTTGGTTACAATAGCCAAGAGCAAGACTTTACAACCCCCTACTTCCCGGGGCAAGAAGAGGCAGAAATCATCGGCGATTTTACAGCCCCAAACTATGACTACCCAAAACCAACTTGGCAAGCTACACCCGCCTTTGGCTCTTATGGCACAACAGAGCAAAATGCTTTGTACTTTGCTTCACAACTTAATCTAACAAATTCACTCTCATTGGTTTTAGGAAGCCGATTAAATCAATGGCAAACAAATCAAGATAACTTTGGCAGCCAACATGATTATAAATTAGATAACGAGCTGACCAATTATTTAGGTGCTACTTATAGCTTGGCAGATAATTGGGCACTTTATGCTAACTACACCGATATATTTACCCCGCAAAGCCGCGTCGATAAAAATGGTAATTACCTTGACCCAATTCAAGGTCAAAATTATGAGCTAGGTATCAAGGCCTCATTATTGGACGAGCGTTTAGACATTGCACTATCGGGTTTTGAAATTCAGCAAGACAATGTGGGCGAATACACTGGCGAAACAATTCCAGACACTCTTCAGGCAATTTATCAACCAATTGATGGTACGGTCACCCAAGGGCTTGAGTTTGAACTTAATGGTGCATTTACTGATAGTTGGAATGGCTATTTTGGCTACACTTATAGCGAAGGTGAAACGCCCGAAGGTGACATCCTCAATAGCACAAACCCAAAAAATCAATTTAAGTTATTTACCACTTATAAATTAGATCACCTGTTAACAGGGTTGAAAGTCGGTGGCGGTTATCGCTGGCAAAGTCGCAGCTATGATGAAGTAAAAAACCCAGTTCACGGTCAAGTTGAAGTAGAGCAATCAAGTTATGGCATCGCAAGCCTTATGAGTAGTTATCAAATTAACTCACAAGTGTCTGTTAGCGTAAATATTGATAACTTATTTGATAAAACTTATTACAACCAAATCGGTTTTTATAATCAATACCGCTATGGTAACCCGCGAAAATTTTCACTGCAATTTGACTACAGCTTATAACCATTCAAGTTAACCAAAAAAGCAGCTTAATGAAGCTGCTTTTTTGGTACTGTGCTGTACGTTTTATTGTACTCTGGCAAACTCTTCTTTTGACAATTCACCATTGCTATCAGTATCTAAATCAGAGAAAATTTCAACTAATTGTGCATTTACTGATGCTTCTTTTTGGCTGATCACGCCGTCTCCATCAGTATCAAATGTGTCAAAACTAACTGCTGCAAACGCAGTTGATGAAGCCGCTAAGGCAAAAATAGCAAGTGCTGTATTAATATGTTTCATAGTGTTATTCCTAATAATTTAAAAGAAAGAAATCCTTTTCAGAGATCCCTGTTTGTGGAAACTGAAATTACGCTTTTGAAAATTCTTCTTTTGATAACTCACCGTTTTGGTCAGTATCAAGCTCAGCAAACTTAGCTGAAATAGTCGCATCAGCAGATGCTTCTTGTTGGCTGATTACACCATTGCCATCAACATCAAGAGTATCGAAGTCAGTTGCTGCAAAAGCAGCTGATGATGATGCCAACGCGATAAGTGCTAATGTTTTATTTAATGTGTTCATAATTATCTTCCTTCCAAAATTTAGTGTGCTTGCTTAATCAAATGCGCAGGTCCTTTGCAAAGATCCTTGTGTGAAAATAAGCGATTACGCTTCAGAAAACTCAGCTTTTGAAAGCTCACCATTACCATCAGTATCTAACTCAGCAAACTGGCTCATTAATTTTGCATCAACTGCCGCTTCGCTTTGGCTGATCGTGCCGCTACCATCAACATCTAAGGTGTCAAAGTCAGTACCTGCAAATGCTGCTGATGAAGAAGCTAATGCGATAAGTGCTAATGTTTTATTTAATGTGTTCATAATAAATATTCCTTCAAAGTTTATGGTTGTGAACTTAAGTGATAATCACCGTTTCGTTCAAGACAACTAGAGTATTACAACTTCGGTGCCAACAATTTATTATCATTAAAAATCATGAGGTTATATTTTATTTTGATGTTTTCGTGGAATTTAGAAGGACTATTCTGTTGCAGTTTAGCAACAAGATTTATGCGTTAACCTATAAAACCATACAAATCAAATGGTTAATAGTTATAAAAATGACACAACTCGAGAAACTATGCTGATAATAGTGTTTTTTTCAAAGATGAGTACCCTAACCGCAACTGAACAGCAACTTTAACTGATAAAAATTAAATTTTTTTCATAAATTAACAATCTGAATTGTAAGGAGAAATTAAATTTATTTTGGTAAGTAAAAAATAAAAACGCAGTTAGTTTATGAAAATTCGTGTTTTGTTGCCATTATGCGAAACAATAGCAACGATATTGCAGTTTTAACTGCTCTAGGTATTCTTACAATTTAATT
This sequence comes from Pseudoalteromonas sp. SR45-6, assembly GCF_014163545.1. Taxonomy (NCBI): domain Bacteria; kingdom Pseudomonadati; phylum Pseudomonadota; class Gammaproteobacteria; order Alteromonadales; family Pseudoalteromonadaceae; genus Pseudoalteromonas; species Pseudoalteromonas sp. SR45-6. The sequence continues at coordinate 12,887 of NZ_JACJDM010000057.1, read as the reverse complement.
AAGCACCAACAATTTCAATCACAATATGTGTTTTCACCGAATTGGCGATAAAACATAACTCATGAGCCTGGTGATGCATTTCTTCTAATTGCTCTGCACTAGGTTGCTCATTTTCGGCAAACTTCACACATGGTTTTAAAGTTACTTGAGTCATCGACATACGCCCATCACTAGCGCGCTGCATCAAACCAACGGCATCATCTTGATAGCTATCAACTATAAACTTATTTTTTGCCGCAATAGATAAGAAAAATAACATATGGCAGCTCGACAATGACGCAATAAATGCCTCTTCGGGGTCGACACTTTCTGCCACAGAATATGGCAGTGGCACGATATGCGGTGAGGAGGATGCAGCAATAGTTGCCCCACCATCAAATTGCCACAAGTGACCTCGGCTATATTTATTATCGATAAACAACTCTTCTGCTTGGCGAGACCACACAACACTTGCTACATATTCAGACATTGAAATTTTTCATCCTAAGTAAATTTACACATCCCACAGCCCAGAATTTTATCCGGCCTACTAAAATATCCGTAACGAGCATAAAAAGATTCTTTACCTTTGGCTGAGAGCAGTCCGATGGTTGCATCTTTTTTTGCTGCCCCAGCCAAATACATTTCTATATTATCCTTAATCAACGCACCAATACCTTGCCTTTGAAAGTCAGGATCGACAACAACATCTTGGATATAAAAAAATAAACCACCATCACCTATTACACGACCCATACCAACAAGTAGCCCCTCCTGTCGGATCACTACATGAAATAACGAGTTGTTTAAACTAGTATTCGCCAGATCAGCGTTAACTTTACCCCAACCGACTTTCTCTCTTAATAAACAAAATTCTTCTAAAGATGGACAGCTCAGTTCCACGGTATAGCTAACACTTTTCACTAAGCCTAATCTCCGTCATTCAATATCTAATTCATCTTTGCTTAAGCGTTTTACAAAGCAACACTTACTGTTGAAATCTAAAATTAAATTACAGCACCAACGAAAATGCACTCAACCACAACAACTGCACACCATAAGCTAATCGTTGATAAGTGCCTACACTGCCTTTTTGCTTAAATGCTTGCGTCAACAAAACTAAAAAGTAACAGGCAATACACACACACAAAATTGAAAAAAGCCGAAATGAAATACTGGTATATGAACTTACAGCAACAAAAATTGGCGCAATCAGCAAAGACAGCAGCATTACCAAGCCAGCCCAAGAATGTATTTGGCAACTCAAAGTAGGGTTTTTAGTATTAGGATCCGCATCCATAGGGAAGTAACCAGCAATCCAGGTACCCACACCATGAATCATGACAAGCCAACCGACCAACGTAATTAATATAGCGGTATTTTCCAGTTGTACGACATACCAACCAAATAAACAAAATAGTAATCCAAGAGGATAGTTATTAATAAGCGGGGATAGTTTTTCCGTGGGACTGCCAGCAGCACCGAGCTCGCTGCAAAATTGCTTTGCATGACTATAGTTTGGATAACACCTACCAGCGATATACACCCCAGCAACAATCCATATACTCGCGCTTAGTGCTGAATATAAACTAATAATCTCTAACATTAGCAACTTCCATGTATAAATTAATACCACGATAATAAGCTGATGTATTTATGTTGTAAATAATATACTTAACCGCACAGGAAGCACACAGGCATAAAAAAAGCAGCCCGGGGGTATTGGCTGCTTTTGAACGTAATCAATGTAAAAGTCCTTTTAAAATTCCTTGTAGGCGGAAGCTATAATTAGGCCTTTGCGAACTCAGCTTTTGAGAGCTCACCGTTACCGTCTGTATCAAGCTCTGCAAATTTACTCATAAGCTCAGCATCAACCGATGCTTCACTTTGGCTGATTGCGCCGTTGCCATCAACATCTAGCGTATCAAAATCGGTAGCAGCAAACGCCGCTGATGAAGATGCCAGTGCGATAAGTGCTAATGTTTTATTTAATGTGTTCATAATTAATATTCCTTCAATGTACTATCAAAAAATTTGTCTCAATACTGGTTTTCAATGCGAGTAAAGTCTTCCTTGTTATCCTTTATCATGGGTTCCCTGCCCACTTAGGTTGTCTTTGGCAACTCAGGATAAACTCAGTATTAGGTTATTAAGCTTTTGAAAACTCTTCTTTTGATAACTCACCGTTTTGGTCAGTATCACGCTCTGCAAATCTATTTAAAAGCTCAGCATCTTCTGCGGCTTCAACTTGACTGATCACACCATTTTCATCAACATCAAGGGTATCGAAGTCTAACGCCTCAAAGGCAAATGCTGCTGATGAAGAGGTTAATGCAATAAGTACTATCGCTTTATTTAGTATGTTCATTGGTTATCTCCTTTCACCTGAGATGATTAATAGTGTGTTACGAAGTCCTTTTCATTTTTCCCTGTCAAAAAGCGACATTAAGCTTTTGAAAACTCTGCTTTTGAAAGCTCGCCGTTACCGTCGCTATCAAGCTCTGCAAATTGGCTCATAAGCTCAGCATCAACTGAAGCTTCACTTTGGCTAATTGCGCCATTACCATCAACATCTAATGTGTCAAAGTCTGTTGCAGCAAATGCGGCTGAAGAAGATGCTAGAGCAATAAGTGCCAACGTTTTATTTAATGTGTTCATAATAAATATTCCTTCAATGTTTATGGTTTCGAACGATGTGCTAATCACATTTTCGTTCTGTACAACTAGACTATTACAACTTCGGTGCCACATTTTAAAAAACCTTTAAAATCAAATCGTTAAAAATAAATTTTACTTTTGACTGGCTATTTACGGTGTTTTTTGTTGCTTTTTAGCAACACGTAAACCACCTATAAAATATAGTTTATAAAAATCAATTGATTAGGTTTAATAGAAAAGACACAGATCAGTACTTACAGTGTTCGTATTTATATTTTTATAGGCAAGAAAAGTGACAGGCGCTGAAATTAACCAGCTGAAAACTAGCAACTGAAATAAATAAAAAATCTATGTTACTGATAATTAATAACAATAAAAATAAATTTAGAGTTCTTTAAGGTAGGTTACGGTATATCCGCTATTTTGTCGCAAAATAGCGAATATGCACAAATTTACACCAGCGGCTCAAGCACTGAAAGGTCAATAAAGTGGTCTTTCATGAAAGTTTTCATCTCGTCTTCACTTGCCGTTAGTTGAATACCAAACTGCGCGCTAGTGGCATGGCTTTTAACACTGCATATTTGTCCGCTAAACTCAGTAACACCTTTATTATTTTTATCGAGCATAATATGACACTGAGTATTCTTTAATTCACTGAGATCAGCTTTGCTTTTTACATCAAACATCACCCCAGTTACTGAGATATCTTTAATAACTCCTTGCATCTCGCGTTCGTCATTAAACTTTATTTTTGCAGCTAATAATGTGGGAATACGAGTTTGTGATCGTAAACTAAATAATTGCACTTCAGTTGGGAAGTTTAAATAAATAAGCCGTGCCGGGTGCGACGACACTGACATAACCTGCTGACGAAATGCTATAACTTGCCCACCACCGCTTTCAAGCACCGCTCTGACGATCACCACAACACCATCTTTTAAATATTCCCCCGCGTTACCTAAACGCTTTGCTGAGGGGTAATTTAAGATCACAAAACGCTCATGCAATAAACCAACAAATTCAGTTTTAACTCGTTTGCTGGCTGTGGGTGTTAAGATTTCGACATCAACAATGCTACCAGCACTAATATAGGCAAGGTTTTCTAAGTTTAATTGTTGTCTTGTTTTTGCCATTTCCTTTCCAACTACAAATAAATCATCTTGTACAAGTAATCGCTTTTATACAAATTAACCACGCCAGAAGGTCGGTGTAAACAACACTAATAAGGTGAATATCTCTAATCGCCCAAACACCATCGCAATGGTTAATAGCCATTTAGCGCCATCACTAATAGCGCCATAATGCGACGCAACATCCCCCAAACCAGGGCCGAGGTTATTTAAGCAAGCTGCGGTGGCTGAGAACGCCGTTATGTTATCCATACCGGTCCCCATTAACGCTAACATAATAATGACAAATACCAACGCATAAGCAGAGAAAAATCCCCATACGGCTTCAACTACTTTATCTGGTAATGCCTTACGACCAAGTTTAATAGAGTAAATAGCACGAGGATGCACTAATCGATTAAGCTCACGTATTCCTTGCAGATAAAGCAAAAACACCCGAACTACTTTCATACCGCCGCCGGTTGAACCCGCACAACCACCAATAAAGCTCGAAAATATCAGTAAAATAGGCAAGAACAACGGCCATGCTGAAAAATTATCGGTGGCAAAACCCGCAGTAGTACTAATTGATACCGCTTGAAATAATGCCTGATCGAGCGTTTCGTCACCGTTTGCATATATATTATTGGACGACAGTACCGTAAAACACACAATCACCAGCGCTAGTTGAATAAACAAAAACACTTTAAACTCAGGGTCGCGGATATACACCCTGAGATTTCGACTCGAAACAGCCGCGTAATGCAAGGTGAAATTAACGGCAGCGATGATTAGAAATATCACGCAAATAAAGTTGATTAATGGACTGTCAAAGTGTCCCATAGAAGCATCGTAAGTAGAGAATCCGCCTATTGCAACTGTAGAAAATGAATGACAAATGGCATCAAACCAATTCATTCCGGCAGCCCAATATGCCAAAGTACACGCCGTAGTTAACGACACATAAATATACCAAAGATGTTTTGCGGTATCGGCAATACGTGGCGTCATTTTGGAGTCTTTAACAGGCCCGGGAATTTCAGCTCGATACAGCTGCATACCACCCACACCAAGCATTGGTAGTATCGCAACCGCAAGTACGATTATCCCCATACCGCCAAACCATTGTAATTGCTGACGATAAAATAATACCGATTTAGGAAGATACTCAATGCCCGTGAGCACAGTTGCCCCTGTAGTCGTTAAACCTGAGAACGCTTCAAATACCGCATCCGCTAAAGATAAATTAGGTTCTTGTAAAAAAATCAGCGGTAAGGATGCGAATGCCCCTAGAACTAACCAAAATAGCACCACAATTAAAAAGCCTTCGCGTGCTTTCAAATCCCCATGCTCATGGCGGTTAGGGTAGTAAGCAATTAAGCCAATAATTACACTGAATATAAATGCGAGGACAAATGGCACACCACCACCATCTTTATAAATGAGCGATACAATTGCCGGCGGCACCATAGTGATACTAAACAGTACAACCAATTGGCCGAGAATTTTTATGATGGTACGAAATTGCATTGAGCTATCGCTTTTTTATTAAGTAATGATTAGTGCGTGAATGCTATTGTCTTACTCTTTAATACTTAACTCAACCGCGCCATGACTCAAATCATAAATATCTTTTATGGCTTGTGTGGCTTGGCGGCTATCTATAGTGATAACCCATTCAATATTAGCAGTAAATTGCTTTTCTATGTTAAGTACTTGATATTGCGTTTTTAGTAACTGCTCTATCGCTCCTTGCGTGCTGTAATCACTACAGCCCACCAGCTCAACACTAGGAACTTTTAATGTGGTTGTTAAATGTGCCAAGGCATTATTTAGCGAGCCACCATATGCTCTGACTAATCCGCCAGTGCCTAATTTTATACCGCCAAAGTAACGAGTAACCACAGCAGTGATTTCTCCAAGCCCAGAGCCCATTAACACATTAAGCATAGGCTTTCCTGCCGTACCATTTGGTTCACCATCATCAGAGAAACCATAAACATGACTACCACCTGGATTGCCTGCAACATGCGCCCAACAGTTATGACGAGCATCACTGTATTTACTTTCAATCTCACGGATAAACGCTTTTGCCGAGGCTAAATCTGGCGTATGAGCGATATGCACAATAAAGGTGCTTTTTTTTATTTCTTCTTGATGAAAAACGGTTGCTGCTGGGTACTTATATTCTGACATTCTTTAATAAACCCAAATAATGAAGCAAAAAATGGGGCCATATGGCCCCAACTTTTAACACCTGATAATTAATCTAACGATAAATCACGGGTCATATTTTCTAAGCTATCTTCGTGAACAATAATATTGTCCTCGATACGAATACCACCAAATGGTTTAAACGCTTCAACCTTTTCCCAGTTAATAAACTGTTTGTTGTCAGTTTGCGCTAAATCGCCAAGTAATGAATCGATAAAGTACAAACCAGGTTCAATCGTGAATACTTGGTTTTTCTCAATCAAGCGCGTGCAACGCAAGAATGGATGACCTTCAGGTGGGGCTTGATGTGTACCCTTTTCATCAGCCATAAAACCACCCATATCATGTACTTGTAAACCAAGATGATGACCAAGTCCATGCGGGAAGAAAGTCGACGTAATACCGCGCTCAACGATCTCAGCAGCTGGTAACTTAACAATATTAAAATCACTAAGCACCTGAGCAATACGTTGATGGCAATCTAAGTGCAGTTCACCGTATAACAAGCCTGGTTTCAATGCTTTACCCAATGCAATTTGGTGTTGTGTCATTGCGGCAATTAATTCGGCAAACTCGCCCGACTTTTTAAAATCATAAGTACGAGTTATATCTGCAGCATAACCATGAAAGTTAGCGCCAGCATCAATTAAGAACGAATGATGTGCCTTTGGGGCTTGAGGCTCAAAATGAGTGTAGTGCAAAATAGCGCAATTTTCGTTAAGCGCAACAATATTGCCATACGGCATTTCGTTTTCGCTTTGGCGAGTAGCCATTAAATACGCTTGCTGAATATCAAATTCAGAGCCACCGTTAAAAAAGGTATCACGCGCCGCTTTATGGCCATCAACCGCAATACGGTTAGCTTGGCGTAAGCATTCAAGTTCGTATTGAGTTTTATAAGCGCGGTGGTAATTAAAGTAATTGAGCACCGGCTCTGGATTCATAATGCTAAAGCCTAGCGCTTGGGCTACTTCTAGGTATTCTCCGATATAAGCGTACTTCGCTTTATCGTACGGTAATAGTTTTTCAACTTGATCAGGCTGTAATAATAGCTCGATATCAAAGTAATCAGCCCAAAAATCTCGTGGCTCATCTGGCACTTTGTGCCAAAAGTCGACTGGGCGATAAAAAATTAGTTTTGGCTTATCACTGCCATTTACAACAATCCAACAATGTGGATTATCGATGACCGGTAACCAAGCTTTAAAATGCGGGTTAACTTTAAACGGATAATACATATCGTCTAAAAACTGACGTTTAGCTTGTCCAGAATGGATCACTAAACCTTCTAATCCTTCACGTTCAATAATAGTACGAGTACGCTGCTGCAGTGTTGCAATATGTTCGGCATATAAAACGGCTAATTTATCCATAGAAAACCCATCTGTTAAATTTAACTTATTTCAAGTCTAACATAGACCCTGTTTAACCCCAATGCAGATGCGCTAAAGCACTTGTGCCTTAGCCACCCATCTTCATATCCAATATTGGTGCCAATATATTTCCTTCGCGCCCTAAACGCGTGTGATAAACCTGACGATATGCAAATACATTTTTTACGTACTCCCGAGTTTCACGATACGGGATAAGCTCAATCCATAATTCAGCAGGCATGGCTTCATCTGGTAGCCACTTTCTGATTCTATGGTAACCGGCGTTATACGAGGCTGTAGCTAGTATTTCGTTGCCATGGTTTTTCTTTTTTAAGTATTCTAAATACTCTGTACCTAAACGTATATTGGTCTTAGGTTGACTTAAACGGTTTCCTGAAACAGTACTTTTATTTACATACTTTGCTGTACTTGGTAATAGCTGCATTAAGCCACGCGCATTAGCATGAGAACGTGCATCAGGTGCAAAAGAGCTTTCACGGCGCGAAATAGCAATGCTCCAAGTAACATCTATATGATTACGTTTACTATAACGTTCAAATAAATCTTGAAAAGCAAATGGGAAACGTAACTCTACATAATCCCATGCCTTAATTTGCGCTAAAGTATAAATAGTACTGTCGTACCAATCTAATTCTGCTGCGAGTTTTGAAGCCGCGAGCTTTTCTTCATCGCTAGAAGTGCTTGTTAAATAATTCCATTCGCGACGAGCAGAAGTAAACCGCTCAAGTTCATACATCGCTTTAGCACGTTTAAAACCAGGGGCATTAGCCACCTCATGCATTAATTTGTCGCTCACTAACAATGGTTGATTATTGAGCTCAATAGGTAAACCCAACCGCGCAGCAGCCAAAAATCCATAATAATCACGCTCTTTTGCGACTATTTGCCAAATAGCTTTAGCACGCTGTGTATCACCTCGTTGTTCTAAACTATACGCTAACCAATATTGCTGACCCAGACTAAGATTTTCTTTACCTGTAAAAAACGCCACAATGCCCGACCAATCTTGGGTTTTTAGCATATTGCCTAACTGCCATTGCATTAATTTACGATCTTGGCGATCTTTGGGCACTTTACTCAACCAAAAACGCGCCTCAGGGTGGCCACTTGATGCCAGCGATAAAGCAAAACTATAATAAACATCAGCCTTTTGCTCGTCAGAATAGTTAAACATTTTGTCTAACTTTTCCCACGCCTTAAGTGCCAAGGTTTTATCTCGCCAAATTAAGCGTTTAATTCCATAGTGTGCAATTTCACTTTCTTTAACTGTTTTATGCTTATAGCGGTACATTCCTGCTACTGCACTGGGATCACTGCGAACTTTTCGGTAAAAGTCAGCCAAGTATTGCTCATTTTTCGGTAATAAGGTTTTTAAGTATGGCAGTAAGCTTTGCGAGCCACCTTGTGCCGATAACGTAATGCGTTGCCATATTTGCTCTTGGCTCATATAACCTTTTTTACGCCAAACATTAAATAGTGAATCGCATTCTTCTGGCTGTGATTTCCCGACAGTCCATAAATTTGTTACTTGACTCATTATCGCTTGTTCCGGCGCCCCTAAATCAAGCTGATACTGCAGGTAAGTGCAAGTCAGCTCACTATTTGTAGTCTCGCGATAATTATTAATAAAAGCAGCTTTGCGGTTTTGCTTTTGTAAATTCTGCAGCCATGCTTTGCGCACCGGCCACTCTAAAGGCGTACTTTGATAAATAGTTAAATAACGCTCTATTTCAGATTGATGCTCAATATCAGGATGGCGCTGCCAATAGAGTTGCTCTACATAAGGCTTTAATGGATGGTCTAGCTGTGCAACGACTTCCTTAAACTCTTGATAACTAGCATATTTGACTTTTTTTTCAGCATCTAAAAATGCGTCATGCTCCGTATTAGCGTAGGCAGAAAATAAAGGAAATAATAATGCTGCTGCCGTTACACTTAAAAATTGTTTTTTCATGATGACCTTAAATATTCAAAGGTAAATAAAAGACAAACACTTCGCCTACACCTTAGCACCAAACAAGCTATATTTTAACCAGTAGTAAGACACCACAGTAAATTTTTCGTTGCATTTTTAATTTAAAGCAAGCACACTGATTGAAATGCAAACTCATCGTACCAGTCTTAGTTCACTAACTAGGGAGAATAATAATGTTATATAAAAGCGATTCCTTTGAAGTTGCTTTCATCAAGGATAATATCGCCGAGTTCAAATTTTGTGTTGCAGGTTCTGTAAACACTTTGTCTCAGCAAACCTTGAAAGATTGCGCCTCTGCATTAAAAGAATTAGCCGCAAACAGTGATATCAAAGGCATGATTTTTACCAGTGATAAAGAACACTTTATTATTGGCGCCGATATTTTCGAATTTTTACCTACCTTTACTAAACCAGAAGCTGAATTAGTAACGTGGATCAAAGATGCCACTGATGTTTTTGACGCGCTAGAAGATTTACCATTCCCAACTTTAAGCGCTATAAATGGCTTAGCACTTGGTGGTGGTTGTGAGTGGGTACTCGCTACCGATTATCGTGTTGCTAGCACTGATGCTAAAATTGGCCTACCAGAAGTAAAACTTGGCATCATGCCTGGATTTGGCGGCACAGTTCGCTTACCACGCATTGTTGGTGCTGATAATGCGATGCTTTGGATCACCTCTGGTGCCGAAAACCGCGCAGCTGATGCTTTAAAAGTAGGTGCTGTTGACGCTGTAGTTAGTGCTGACAAACTTATAGAGTCAGGAATTTCAACGCTTGAATTAGCTATCTCTGGAAAACTAGATTGGCAAGCTAAGCGACAAGTAAAATTACAACCACTTAAATTGAACCGTGTTGAGCAAGGTATGAGCTTTGCAATGGCTGAAGGTATGGTTATGGGTAAAACCAAAGGCCACTATCCTGCTCCTATTATGGCAGTTCGCACTATTAAAGCAGCAGCAAACTGTGAACGCGCCGAAGCAATGGCGATTGAAAATGCCAACTTTGCTAAATTAGCACGCACCCCAGAAGCGGCAGCCCAAACGGGTATTTTCTTAGCAGATCAATACATCAAAGGTAAAGCGCGCAAGCAAGCTAAAACTAGTGATGTAGTAATTAAACAAGCTGCAGTACTTGGTGCTGGCATTATGGGTGGCGGTATCGCTTACCAGTCAGCTTATAAAGGAACACCTATTATAATGAAAGACATCCAACAGGATGCGCTTGATTTAGGTATGGGTGAAGCATCTAAGCTATTAGGTCAAAAAGTTCAACGCGGCCATATGGCGATGGACAAAATGGTAGCAACGTTAGGTAAAATCAAACCAACTCTTAATGATAGCGATTTACAAAGCGCTGATATCATTGTTGAAGCAGTTGTCGAAAACCCTAAAGTTAAACAAGCCGTTTTAGCCGGTCTTGAAAAAGACATGCCTGCAGGCACTATCCTAACGTCTAACACATCAACTATTCGTATTGATGAATTAGCCACGGCTCTTGAAAAACCTGAAAATTTCTGTGGTATGCACTTCTTTAACCCAGTACCAAAAATGCCACTGGTAGAAATTATTCGCGGTGAGAAAACCTCAGAGCAAACTATTAACGCTGTTGTTGATTACGCCTTAAAGTTAGGTAAATCACCTATCGTTGTTAACGATTGCCCAGGATTCTTTGTAAACCGTGTATTATTCCCATACTTTGCCGGCTTTAGTAAATTAGTTGTTGAAGGCGCTGATTTTGCCAAAGTAGATAAAGTAATGGAAAACGTATTTGGCTGGCCAATGGGTCCTGCATACTTACTTGATGTTGTTGGTATTGATACGGCTTACCACTGTACTGGCGTGATGGCAGATGGTTTCCCTGAGCGCATGTCACGTGCCGAAAAAGATCCGGTAACAATATTCGCTAACGAAAAGCGTTTTGGTCAAAAGAACAAGGCGGGTTTCTACCAGTATGCTCCGGATCGTCGCGGTCGCTTGAAAAAAGCTCAAGATCCACAAGCAGTTGAGCTACTTAGTGCAATCACTGATGCACCGAAAGAGTTTGATAAACAAGAAATTATCGACCGTTGTATGATACCAATGATCAACGAAGTGCTACTGTGTTTACAAGAAAACATTGTTGCTTCTCCACAAGAAGCTGATATGGCACTTATTTATGGTATTGGTTTCCCTCCATTTAGAGGCGGCGCGTTCCGTTACTTAGATCAAACTGGACTAGCTAACTTTGTTGCAACAGCTGACAAATACGCTCATCTAGGTGCGATTTACCAAGTATCTGAACAAACTCGCAAATGGGCTGAAGAAGGCCGTATTTTCTATAAGGTGGAAGGATAAGACCATGAATACTCCAGTAATTGTAGATTGTATCCGCACGCCAATGGGCCGTTCAAAAAACGGTGTATTTAAACATAAGCGTGCCGAAGATTTAAGCGCCCACTTAATGAAGGGCTTACTTGATCGCAACCCAGCCGTTGATCCAGCATCGATTGACGATATCTATTGGGGTTGTGTACAACAAACTTTAGAGCAAGGTTTTAACGTTGCTCGTAATGCCGCATTACTTGCCGGCATTCCTCACACAGTGCCAGCGGTAACAGTAAACCGCTTATGTGGATCATCAATGCAAGCATTACACGATGCTGCTCGCGCAATCATGACTGGCGCTGGTGATACCTACATCATTGGTGGTGTTGAGCACATGGGTCATGTGCCAATGACCCACGGTAACGACTTTCACCCAGGCTTAGCAACTTCAATTGCACAAGCATCTGGCTCAATGGGCTTAACCGCAGAGTACCTTGCAACTATTCACGGTATTACCCGTGAGCAGCAAGACCAATTTGCATACCGCTCACATCAACGAGCTCATGCAGCAACGGTTGAAGGACGTTTCCGCCGCGAAATTCTTGCAATGGAAGGTCATGACGCAGACGGCTCACTGATTTTAGTTGAAGATGACGAAGTAATTCGCCCGGAAACAACCGTAGAAGGCTTATCACAGCTACGCCCAGTATTTAACCCAGCATCGGGCTCAGTCACTGCCGGTACGTCTTCAGCTCTTTCTGACGGCGCATCTGCTATGTTAGTAATGAGCGAAGAAAAAGCCAAAGCTTTAGGCTTACCAATTCGTGCACGTGTTAAAGCCATGGCGGTTGCAGGTTGCGATCCATCAATCATGGGTTACGGCCCAGTACCAGCAAGTAAAAAAGCATTAGCGCAAGCCGGTATCACTATTGATGATATCGATGTTGCCGAGCTTAACGAAGCATTCGCAGCACAATCACTACCAGTATTAAAAGACCTAGGTCTTGCTGATGTAGTTGATGAAAAAGTGAATTTAAACGGCGGCGCTATCGCTCTGGGTCATCCTTTGGGTTGTTCTGGCTCACGTATTAGCACCTCGTTAATCCACTTGATGGAAGATAAAAATGCACGCTATGGTTTAGCCACTATGTGTATTGGTTTAGGCCAAGGCATCGCAACGGTATTTGAACGTGTGCAAGATTAATAAAATGTATTAAGTAATACCTTGGTGATAAAAAGCCGCGTCGATTTATAA
>NZ_JACJDM010000056.1:0-30292 GCF_014163545.1 Pseudoalteromonas sp. SR45-6 | reverse complement strand
CTAAACTTAAGTTTTACTCGACTAACTGATTAACTCTTGCAGCTTAAGCGTTGCCTGCTGCCGTCTCAGTGGGGTCGCATTATAGGGCGCGGCGAATTTTACGCAAGCGTTTTTTAAAGAAAACTATAAAAAACATGCCTTACGCTTGCTTTTTAGCCAAGATGCTTAAAAACACATCTAAAAAATAGATAATCGCTATTGTTCAATCCTTCTAAAATAGGGTTTCACATTCATATACGTTGATATTAATAACACTAGTATTGTATATATGAAATTTCATATATACACTTAATGGATATTGTCAGTCAGAATATTTAATTTACATGTCCCAAAGTAATAGCTCAAAGCAAAGTGTGCTCTTTCTGTGCACTGAGAATTCAGCCCGTTCACAAATGGCAGAAGTATTACTGAGAAATAAAGCGGGAGAGATTTTTGATGTTTATAGTGCAGGGATCGCTCCTAAAGATATTGATCCTAGAACAATTAATTGTTTGCAAAAGTTTAACTTGCCGATAACTGAGCTCAGCGCAAAACATATAGCTGAGTTTACAGATAAGACTTTTGATTATGTTATTACGCTATGTGAAAGAGCAAACAATGAATGCAGAGCTTATAAAGGCGCACTGTTGCAACTTGCGTGGGATATTGCAGATCCAAAAGTAATGGTAGGTTTAGAGCCCTTTGTCGCAACCCTCTATGAACTTGATAAACGACTGGATATGTTTATTGACGTACACGGTAATATTAATAACCTGCAATCACATCAGTATGTGCCACTATGTAGTAGTACCATCTCAGATCAAGATAACGAGTTATCGATAGATCCAAGCATATTTTATAAATGCTTAACTGATCAGATCCGATTAAAAACTTTAATGTTAACCAACTACTATGGCGAGTTATGTGTTTGCGAATTAATGGTAGCACTGCAAGAGCAAAGCCAACCAAAGGTATCGCGTAACTTAGCCGTATTAAAGAAAGCCGGCATCATTACAGATAGAAAGCACGGACAATGGGTGTTTTACCAAATTAATCCAAGATTGCCACAATGGAGCAAGACGATTATTAGTACAACCACTGAAAGTAATCTCCATCTGATCATCAACAGCCTTAAGCGATTAGCGACTATGCATAAACGACCTAATAAAGTGAGCTTTTGCAGTTAACGATAACTTTAATAAACACAGCACAATTTAACATTGGCTAACGTAATGAAGCGCTAGCTTTACCGCACTTACAACCCAACAATTAATCAGGATGTAATTATGACAGTAAAAGTAGGTATAAATGGTTTTGGCCGTATGGGCCGATTATCAATGCGCGCAGCATTTGATTGGCATGATATAGAAATTGTCCATATTAACGATCCAGGCGGTAATGCTGAAACATTCGCTCATTTAATGACGTTTGATTCAGTACACGGTAAATGGCATCACGAAGCAAGTCATACTGAAGATACTATTATAATTAATGGTAAAACAATTGCTTTTACGCAAAACACTAAAACAGAACAGACTGATTGGTCAAACTGTGATGTCGTTATTGAAGCGTCGGGTAAAATTAAAACCAAGGCACTACTGCAAGCTTACCTAGATCAAGGTGTAAAACGCGTTGTTGTTACAGCACCAGTAAAAGAAGAGGGTATTTTAAATGTAGTAATAGGTGTAAACGACCACCTTTATAATAAAGAGATTTACCCAATCATTACCGCTGCATCATGCACAACTAACTGCTTAGCACCAGTAGTAAAAGTTATTCATGAAAAGATTGGCATCAAGCATGGCTCAATCACCACCATTCATGACATAACCAACACCCAAACAATTATTGATGCACCGCATAAAGACTTACGCCGTGCACGTTCATGCGGCACAAGTTTGATCCCCACTACAACTGGTTCAGCTACTGCAATAACGCATATATTTCCAGAGTTAAAAGGTAAACTAAATGGCCATGCTATTCGCGTTCCGCTAACTAACGCATCAATTACTGACTGTGTATTTGAACTTGAGCGCGGTACCACCGTTGCTGAAGTAAATAAATTACTTAAGGATGCTGCTGAAAATGAACTAAAAGGCATAATGGGCTACGAAGAACGCCCACTGGTATCTATTGACTACAAAACCGATCCTCGTTCCAGCATCATTGATGCGCTATCAACCATGGTGATCAACGACACTCAAGTAAAACTTTATGTGTGGTACGACAATGAATGGGGCTACGCGAACCGAACTGCGGAACTGGTACGTAAAGTTGGTCTAGCTGACAAGGAATAATTAACCGTGGATCGATTCACAGCACTCTCCCCACAAATAAAACAATATTTGATCATTACCGGTAATTACTGGGCATTTACTTTAACTGATGGCGCATTGCGGATGCTCGTGGTGCTGTATTTTTATCAATTAGGTTACAGCCCACTTAGTATTGCTATGTTGTTTTTGTTTTATGAAATTTTTGGTGTGATCACCAATTTAGTGGGCGGATGGCTGGGAGCTCGATTCGGCCTGAATAAAACCATGAACATTGGCTTAGCATTACAAATTGTGTCTTTGGCAATGCTTATGGCACCTGTAGATACACTCACCGTAATTTATGTGATGGCTGCGCAGGCGCTTTCAGGGATCGCAAAAGATCTGAATAAAATGAGCGCCAAAAGCGCTATTAAGTTACTAGTACCAAAAGACGCGCAAGGCCAGCTTTTCAAATGGGTGGCTATTTTAACGGGTTCTAAAAATGCGTTAAAAGGTGTTGGCTTCTTTTTAGGTGGCGTACTGCTGACTTTGCTAGAGTTTCATGGCGCAATGCTAATCATGATCTGCATGCTCACTATGGTTTGGCTATTTAGTTTATTCGCATTAAAAGAAGATTTAGGCAAAGCTAAAAATAAAGCCAAATTTAGTGAGCTGTTCTCCAAAAGCAAAGCCATTAATGTACTCTCAGCCGCACGAATGTTTTTATTCGGCGCAAGAGATGTCTGGTTTGTGGTTGCCTTGCCTGTATTTTTAGCCGCAACCTTTGGTTGGGATCATTGGTGGGTTGGCGGCTTTATGGCAAGCTGGGTGATTGGCTATGGCATAGTGCAGTCTTTTGCGCCTCATATTACAAACATAATGAGTACAGGAAAAAAATCAGTTCAGGTGCCCTGTGGCCGTAGCGCTTTTTTATGGGCCAGTTACTTAACAGCTATACCGGCCATTATTGCCTTAGCTCTGCATTTTGACTTTTATATACAAGCATCCGTTATTATCGGTTTACTGATATTTGGTGCGGTGTTTGCGATTAACTCATCATTGCATAGCTATTTAATTGTAAGGCTTGCTGATAGTGATGGCGTGTCACTTGATGTAGGCTTTTATTATATGGCCAATGCTATGGGGAGATTACTAGGCACTGTTTTATCGGGCTGGGTGTATCAACAATATGGACTTGAAGCCTGCTTATGGATCTCAAGCTGCTTTATTGCCCTAGCAGCACTGTTATCGCTGGCACTACCAAAGAGTAATCAATAGTCAATAAAATCAACTACTGGCAAGCTCTCAAAGCCTGGTTTAGCAAATAAATACCCTTGCATTAACTCAATACCTGCGGCTTTTAACCATGTATATTCTGCAAGGGTCTCAATCCCCTCTGCTAATGGGGTGATATTTAATTCACGAAGCATATTTAAGCTATGAGTCACTATTGATTGGCGTACTTTATCTGAATCGATATTTCGGATCAGCTCCATATCGAGCTTAATAATATCCGTTTGAAAATCGGCTAATAAATTAAGGCCCGAGTAACCAGATCCAAAATCATCCAGAGCTGTTGTAAAGCCTAGAGATTGATAATATTCAACCACTCGCTTAATGTGAGCACTGTCTTCTATTTTCTCAACTTCAGTAAACTCAAACATAATTCGTTGCGTCGGAAAGTTATATTTTTTAGCTGCTTCTAAGGTGGTACGAATACACCGCTCAGGCTTATAAATAGCATTGGGTAAAAAGTTAATGCTAAGCATAGAATCAACCCCTAACTTAGCGGCTAAAGCAATCGCTTTTATTCGACAGAACTGATCAAAAGTATAACGATTTTCTTCATTTACTTTTGCGATAACAGAATATGCAGACTCATTATTAATGCCTCGCACTAGAGCTTCATAGCCAAAGATAGAGCGCGTCTTACAATTTACAATTGGTTGAAATGCCATAGTAAAATCAAAGCCTAGGCCTTCTAAATCGGCACAGTCATTACACGATACCTTTTCACATTCAGTTAGTTTGTCATTCATTCAGCACAACCCATTTTTGTCTATTTTTTCATAGTAGTAGAGTTAAAAGCGAAAGCCAACCTTACTTTAACTATTGCATATAAAATCAAGTTCACTATGCAGATATTCCTTAACGCTGCACTTTGAAGAATAGAAAGTATATTTCAAGCCCCCAAATGTGGAACACTTAATGCATCAATTTTTAAATCAAAGAACTTGTCAACTTTTTGCCGCACGGGATGCACAATGAATCTAACAAATATACCTTCATCACTTCTTACAGATCCAAACTATTTAAAGCAAACACAAGCAGGCACACAGCAAACAAATGACAAAGAAAAACTAACTTCTTCCACTGAAGTGGAGAATAGCGATGAAAACACTGCTGAAAATAAAACTGACAACGATGAGACTGTAGAAACTACACAGCAACAAATGATTAAAAACATTAAAGAACTACAAGAAAAAATACGCGCACTTGAAGCTGACAGCAGCCTTACCAAAGCAGAACAACAAGCACAAAAAGCTGAATTACAAAAAGAGTTAGATCAAGAACTTGTTTCAATCCAACTTAGCGTAAAAAAGAACGTATCAACTTTGATGGGAAGTTTATTTTCGTCAGCAGGCAACACCAGCTCAGGTTTATTGTTTAACCATAGTGCTTAGAATTACTTTCTAACTAACACTCTCAAAACTAAAAAAGTCCCATTGCGGGACTTTTTACTAATTATTTTTGGATAGCAGACGCTTTATTTACAAGCTGCACTTGAGAGGTAATAGCGCGATCAATAACTTGGCTATAAACTCGCTTCTTCTCGCTTGAGCTAGAATCTAGCACAAAATCTGAAAGCTTAGAGTTTTGCGTTGGCTTTGGCTTTATTAAATTTGAAAACATAAACACTCCTAAAGCTCGTTTTTTGAGCTGGATGGTGATTCTATCAGGCTCTGTAAATCTTCTCTAGTGAATTTTTCATCTAAATGATGCTCTATTGCCTGAACATTATCGTGATAAAAACGTGTTTTGCCCTTATTATTTTTAACTAATAAATCCACTTGAATTTGACTACCGAACTTGAGCTTAAGTTCCCTTATAACCTCCTGAGAAGCAAAGAACTGATCAATAAAGGTATCAGCTAGAATTCTACGTCCCTCTAGCTTTTCTCTTGCCTCAACGAACTCCCAAGCCAGCTCTGGTTTTTGATATACAAACAGAATTAGTACTTGCCTTTCCTTACGGATAGAGCGTTCAATATTCTTTTTTGCAACATCATAACTTGCCAAAGTTCCATCTAACAAAAAAGACTGCTTGTTTTTAAACGCATGATCAAGTGTTCTCTCAACAATAAAAGATACAGCACGATGAAATAAATACGAGTTATCACCTGTGTAACCGGGTATTAGTTCTCTCAACTCATCTGGATCAAGCCTGAGTACATTATCAGCACCAATTTCTTCTAAAAAAGCTTTTGAAGCTTCAGTTTTCCCAGCACCAGGCGAACCTGCCATAAAAACAGAAACCGGCCTAGTATCAGGAGGAAACTGATCTTTATCTGTTAACTCGCGAGCTATACGAGTCCTATTATTTTTAGCATAGGCAATTGCCTGTCGCTCTAGTTCTTCTGGTGTCATTTGAAGCCTTATGATTCTCTATTCATTATGTCACTTAAGTGCCTATTAGCAAATGATTCAAAGTCTGAATATACCCTATGAGTTTGAGCAGCCTCTTCTCATTTTTCTTTTGGTGCATTAGCTCTTTGCCTTTTGTCGAAGAAGTCATCAGGGAGAGCGATTCGGGCAAGGTCTTCAATTCGCTTCTTTGGCTTAAAATTATGTTTTGTGCTTGCAGAAGAGAGTGCAAACTTTAAAATTCTATTTTTATCAATGATAAGATAAAGGGTCATCCCCACAGCCTTGTATAACTGAATGTCTTTGATGTAAGGCAGGTTCTTCTGTTACCAGCAATGCAAAAAAGTTATCTCACTACCTATTATCCTATAAAAAATACAATGGTTTCTTACAATACACACTGGTAAAGGGCTTCTTAAATTCATTGATGTAAGGTTATAGCAAACTGGCTAATATGATGAATGGCTAATACATCAATAATCACCAAGTCACAACTATCCATGTACATCTGAAACGATTATTTATAAGTTTATTTTTCAGATAGCTCACACTTCAGTAAATTAAGCTTTTCACATAAGTCATCAATATAGCCACTAAAAAACTTTAATGAATCATGCGTTTCGATTTTTTCAGTGTCCAATTTTTGGTCAGAACGAAAACTCATTTCTTCTTGTGCCCACGAAGTTAAAAAATCGTATATTGTTTGTTCTTCGTCAGTCAATACAGAGGGAGGTATTTGCTTACTTCTGATTGATTGCAAAGAAGTAAACTCTATAAAATGCAAAGCTCTATATAGGTTTGTTAACATCGAGAATGAATCAGCGGCCAAGGACTCATATCTACCAAGCCTGTTTCTCTCCCACACATTAGCCTCCGGGGAAAGTATGCTTAACGAATCGATAACTCCCTTAAATCTTGCTAATGGATAAGCATGTCCATTTAAGGAGCTTCTGTGTTCCCATATTTTTAAGATCAACTCAACGGTTTGCTGCTGATATTTTTCTTTTTTTTCTGCGTCTTTTTCACGTTCAACACGATCCATCATTTCGGCTAAATGATGTGACATCCACTTTCCCAATGTGTCGCAACTATCGGAGAAACCCAGCTCTGTCGCTAGGTGGTGCCCAAGTACCAATACGTCCTTCAGTGGTAAAGATTTCTCCAGTTCTTCTGAAAAGGTAGAGTCTTGCGTATCGCGCTTCTTTTTCGGACTCTTTGTTATATTCTGTAATTCCATCTTTAGTTACTCTGCGTGTTATTTCGACCTCAAGGATTAGATCAAAGTCAACTTTATCAAGATATTGCTTTAGGTGATGTAGTGATATTTTTAGGCTATGCCCATTGGAAATAACATCTTCACCATATATGTATTCTCTTTGTCGGGAGCCATCTCTTACATCACCCCATGCTTCATAATGAAATACTCTGCTTCCATTAGTGGAATTAATCCAGCTAACGGGGTAGATGTCCGACTGGCGTAATTCCAGTATTTTAATGACATTTTCAGACGGCGTTGCTTCTATTAAGCGGACACCATGATTAAATACATCCTTTTCATCTAAGCGTGCATCACCAGAGTGTTCACGAAGCCAACCACGTAATATAAATGGACCATCGTCAATCTCAAATTCATTGTCAGCAGGTGGTAGACTGTAATCCCAAGAGTCACGGGAAGTTTGAAGTGCCCGAAGCAATGACAATCCTGTATCTGGGCTAACAAGGGAAGAGGATATTCTCACACTGGAGCGATGATTGCTGGTGCGAATATCATGATTTGAATTCACAATCAGATTATTATCTTCAGAAGTTAAACCAAGTTCCAACTCAAAATCATTGGCGGTTATTGTTGCGACCCAATCTTCTGCCTCGACGGCAGGAGGAAGATGAAAACGTGTTTCTAGTGGTGTTGGACAGCGAAGATCACTTGACCAGTGCGGTGGTTGAGTTAACCCCTCTCGTTTCAAAAAGCCGTTTAGCGTTCCATAATCGTCATCATCGTATTCAGGCTTTGCAAGTGCATTTTCTGTCATCAGAGAGCCTAAACTACACCACATGGCGTGCCACTCCAGGTAATAACTATGACGCTCTATAGTCGGCATTGAACCGTGGCTGTGGCTGTATAGAGTGTAGTTAGCGTTTTGAAATTTATGCTTTCTTGGTTCATTTTCCCAGATTGATAAATCTGTGCCGCTATTCCAGCGCTCCATGATCCAAGCTTCCGCCTCATCAAGAAACATTTCTTCGTCAACATCAGCAAAACACTCTATCGCGCTGGGATATACATATCGAAGAGTATCTAACGAATCAAAACTAAATCTTCTATCTTTATCACCTTCGTGAAATCCTCCACGGGAAATCCTACGCTTAGATTTTTCTGCAACTAAATCAGAGGTATTAATACTGCGTACCTTTAAAATTTCCTGCTCATCAAAATCAATAAAATTGTTTTTAAGAAGCTTCATTAAACAGGATTTAGCAAAATGGCGTATCAACACGTGCGGGAAATCTTGGTCAGTAGCAACACTCAATAACCAGTATGCGACAGGTACAATGGCTTCCGGCACCTCAGATGCAATTCGATCAAAGGTAACAATGAGCCAAAGACGTGCTGACATCCAATAAAAAGGTACATTATCTTCGCGATAACCGTGCATGGATTTACGATCATACAGTGCGGTTAATGCCACAATTGCCTTAAAATCTCCCATTCTGACTGATGCCCTAATACTATGCGCTGCTCGCCACCTCACCCTGGTATCCACATCACCTAAGAGCGAGTATAGTTGGCAGGCTAATGCTGATTCAGTTGAACACTCAGACTCAATTTTATTCGCCGGAAGTTTTAACCGTGTAGTTAGTCGCTGGACATAACGAGTGGTGACATCTGCAATTTGTTCCTCGCTGCAATAATCCGTCAGCAGCCTGACCACCGAATATAACTTGGGCAGGGGCAAATGTTCAGAATTTTTTTCCAGACCATCCAGCAATAAGCTAACCGTTTCTTCTCTGTTTAAGTTAAGGCTATGAATAACATCTTTCAGCATTTGCTTGTCGTAGCCATAATTTTCACCATAAGAAAATTGGCCCAAATGATTAGCAATTAAGATTGGCAGGTTTTCCTTTTTCCAAGCAGATATGGCGTGAGATGACCCTATCCATAGGTTAATGCAGTCAATTAACGTTTTAGCCCATGTATAGCCAAGATCATCAATTACGTGCTCATCGGTCAAGAAATCCAGAAAGGCAATACGATATTTTGACTCCAAACGACTGATTACAGATCTCAATATGTCATCGCTGGTAATATAAAAATCTTCACCTCTAGCATCTTTTCGCTTGGCGTGAATTGAATTCATAAAATCGGAAGGTGATTCAAAGGAAATTTCCGCCAATTTTATACCTTCAAGGAACTCGCGCTCCTTTAACTTCCTGGTTGTCGAATCAAGTTTGCCATTGCTAGTTTTAGACTTGGTACTTTTTTTGGTATGTGATTTAAATTCAACCAATTGATTAAGTGCTGAATGCCAATATTCATTACTATCGGTATATGGAACTAGCTCATTTAACTCCTGACATACTTTGGAGCTATCGCTTCTGTTGAATCTCAATAACTCAGCTTTTGCAATTTCCTCTACCAATTGACTGGCATCTTGAACACTTGTAACTGAGGCTAGTTTAGCCACAAGCTCCTCATTCAAATCATCACAGAAATTGAGCAAAGATGCAGCCTGCGCAGAGCTAATAGTTCCTTCTGAAATACCCGTAGACATCAACGCAGAAAGAGTTTCGCTTGCTTGAACTAAATCACAATCTTCCCAATACCCGATAAGGCTGATTGCTTTCGGCATATCCAATATAGCAACAGCAGAAATTGCATCATTCCAAGGAAAATGATCATAGCCATCAAGAAGAGTGCCGTACTCCGTTATTATTGCAGCCATTTGACTTGCTATTTGCTGCGAATCTGAGAGCGAAAAGTGGTTTTTAGCATTTTTGGATAACGCTGAAAAAAGAGCCACGTCATGCATAGCATCGACATCAACGTCATTAGCGATATCAACCGCTATTTTAAATACTTCTCTGGCTTCGTCCTTATCCACAAACAGCAATATTCTGGACAAATCCAAAAGAATGCTGATTTTTTCTTTTGCTGCTGTTTTTAGATCTTTTACTTCAACTGAGCGATCGTAAATATCCTTGACAACTAGAGACCTCAGCTCTGGTATTTTTATTAGATTTGCAATAACTTTACGCTGACCAGAAGAAAAAACAGATGGCCATTGTTTAAACGCTCCCTTAGCCAGGGTTAGCACTATGTTCATATCGATATCAGGCACAACTGACAGCTTGGCTAACGATAAAGAAAGGTGACTACATAAGGATTCAAAATAGTGCTCCCCAGACATCCTCCAGGAATTTGCAAACAAAGAACCCAGTGCAGACTTAACTTTTTCCTCAGCATTTTCTGGCAAGATATTGGACAGCAAAACATCCGCTCTAACAGCATAAACAGATATTAAACCTGACAGGTTTTCCTTTATCTCTTTATGCTTTTCCGATAGTTTTTGCTTTTTCTTATTTTTTTCGTCCTCATTAAGATCTTCAGGTATAAGTGAATCAATCCAATAAGACTCTATTGTGACGTTGAGGCCACGATGACGCATTAACAAAGAGTAAGCTCTAAAAGCGACATCGTTTTTAAGAATATCGTGTATGTAGATGTTATTGGCCAACCGCCAATTATCAGGGCATAGATATTCAAGTATTGGCTCAACTGAGGATAAATTCACTCCATTAGAAGCCAAAATTTCACAACCACTAAGTAACACTTCCGCGTAGCTAAAACTGTTTGAGTCTTCAGAGGTGTGCCTTTCTAGCTCTTTTAGGTCGCAATATTTCAATATATCCTTGTTGCACAATGACTTTTCAAGAGAGGCGCAATCGATACCATGGCCGGCAAGCGCCAAAGGTATTTTGAACAATGATGACCAAGGCTCTGGAATACAACCACTATCCAAAAACTCTTGAACTGTGACTACCTTGCCCGATAACAACAGGCGATCCAATAATCTGATCGCGATTTTGTATTGGTTGCCAGCTACAAATGAACTTGTATGCAGCCTGGTAACCCTCTATATCCAACACTGAATGAGCAACAGCAGTAATATCCTCAAGCTCTAATGGCCACGCATTTATATGTTGGTACCGACGATCGCTGTGTTCGGATTTTTGTCGTTCAATATCTTCACTTCTCCGATTCATCCATTCACGAAGAATGCGTTTCTTTTCGCGGGCAGCGATAAAATCGCTATCGGTTGCATCTCGGGCAACAATATGCGACAAGAACCTACCATGGCTTTCATATGTTTTTGACGAGTAAAGTATATTTCTGCCTACAGTATCAGACGCAAAATGGACAGATAAATCTGGGTTTTCAGCGATAATTTTGTTTACGGCGTCATCTGTTTTTATCGCCTCAGCACCAACTAACAAGGTAAATATTGCATCTGCTTGCTCGCCTGCTGACCGGCACACTTTCATTGCGAGCTGTAACCGCTGACGTTGCACTTCTCGGCGAATTATTTGGTCTTTTATAGCTTTTGGTGCTTCATTTTCCTCAATGATTCTTATGATTTCTTGGCCTTGCCCAGCTGAAAATAGCGCTGAAGCCAAGTGCATGGCCGAATACTCGTCACTTTCATGATTGGCACTGAAATGTGCTGCTGAACGCTTATAAGCTTCCAAAAGCCTTGGTTGCGCTTTCTCTCTGACAAAGAATTCAACATCCTCATCAAGAAACCCTACTTTATCTTCAAGAACACGCATTCCGGGAAGGTCGGAAACAATATCATTAACCCTTTCTATTGATATCCCCACAACACTAGCTAAATGCTGCTTTGGAACTGGTGCAGGTAATGCTACTAACGATGAGCAAACAAGAGACAAGGTGTCAGAATTACCCTCCTTCAAAATAGCCTCTTCAAAGCGGGCTTCAAAGATTTGTTCCAACCCTTTTCCATTGGGCCTTAAAAATTCAATCGCTTTGCCCGCATCTGATTCTGCATAGTCAAATGCGTAACTTTGCACTCTTGGATTTCGGTTAGATAAATTATGAAAATCTTCTATCCATGCTTTGGCTGCATGGGGAAATCGATTTAATACATTGATCTCTGTTTCTTCCAATGTGAAGTTAGAAATTTCTACTGAGTTGTATTTAGATGGAATAGATAAGGAATCTAAACGTCCAGTTCTTGCAGAAATCATCAATCTAACATTAGCTGGCAGATTTCCGATTTTAATCAGTTCATGAACGAAACTGATTTCTTCTGGCTTACACTGCTTTGCACCCGTTACAGAATTATCCGCAGCATCAATAACGATAACCAATAATGCATTAGCTTCTTGTGCCTCTAAAACTTTACTTGCACTTTCGATTCTTAAAGCAAAAGCCTTAATAAAATCTACAGAAGTATCCTGGCTAATCAACAAAGATAATCGCAATCGAGCCGAGGTTTCATTGATTAATTGCAGGTAGGCATCTTTGGGTCTATGTCGATAGGCTTCACTATCCATATAAGTGCCAGCGCCATAACAGTCATATGTAATCATGACTGAGCCCTCAGGTAACAAATTTTCAACCTGTTTTAGTACGGTCGTTTTTCCACTACCGCCTTCTCCATGCAGGCATATAAATTGATCGCTATTGACCATGGCAGTTTGTATCGCAACAGCAGCATTTCTGTTAATAGGATTTTCTGCTACTTTGAGCCTTGGAGGGCATGGGAATAGAGCTCGAGGGTCAGACACATTCATCCATGTCAACACTGTTTCCCTTGTTATATAACTTCCTGTAGCCTCCGGCAGCATCAGCTTATGAATACGATCTTTCAAATCCAGCACAAACCCCCAGTCAGCACTCAGTGTAAGAGCTAGAATCTCATTAATCGCGCTTTCTTCCTGCTCAAAGCGAGAACCAGTACCACAGTCAGAAAAGTCGAAGAGTTTAATAAATTTCTTGAAATTTGTTTTGTTAAGGCCACTAGCAACTCTTAGTGTTTCATGCTTTTTGTAACTAAAATCGGAAAGCGCTTTTTGAAGGTCTTTACCAATAGGGCGATTACTGACTAGCCTGATTGTTAACTCACCAGCACCAATCATGTCTGGCCTAGCTTTTAATATTGCAGTAAATGAATCAGCAAGCCCCTTAATAATACTGTTATTTGAAGATTTCGATTTAGAGCTTGTTAGTTCCGAAACAGTCCAATTTTTTTCAGGTGTTGATGCAGAGTACTTTAGCTGCTCAATGACAACCTTTTCAGCTTGCTTTATAGTATGGCCACCATAAAATAAGCCACAATCAACAGAGTCCCATTCCGTTAACTCCGGAGAATTTTCATCATCAAGATTTACGCCTTCAACTGTAACAGCAACCAACGATGTGTCAGGTTCGAGTAATTGTAATGCTAGACGAAGTGCCCACCATTCATGAAAATCATCGCCAGTGTTTGAGGCTCTGGCACCTAAATATTCTGGTTTCATATAATGTAAGCTTCTTTTAAATCCCTGTAAAGATGTCTACTGGGCGCACTTTCCTCTTAATAAGACCGAGGACACAACAGACCAACACACAAACTCACAATAGCATGAACAAAAGCTATTAATAAATTTTAATTAGTTGTAGTTTCATGCTACTAAAGATAAAAATAAATATTAGCTTATTAGATACTTAATCCCAAACCACTTCGTTCAATTCCTGTAAAGCCATAAATCGGAACCCCGCAAGCGGGGGCCCCTTGCTTCGCAACCCTTCGGGCGATTTCTAGCTTGACTGGCTTTTCTCTGCGTAGTCTGTGTTGGCCATGAGGTATGGCGCGCCTTTAGGCGACAAGCGCCTAAAACTTACCAACCTCATAGCGAAAGGGGCTTCTATGAAATCTATGGACTTTATAAACAGGGCTAAAAAAGTAGAATTTGCTGATATAGCAAGGTAGGCAAAGCCGGTTGAACGTACTACTCTTATTGCGTAATTGTAAGCAAATATAGCAGCGCTTAGAACTATTACTAAAGCTTTGTTAAAGGAAAGCTTGTTTGTTGATTTCACCTAAATCGAAATTTAATAGAGCCCTATGTAGTTCTTTATCGAACCCCTAGATGCTGAAATGAGGTTGTATTATTAGATAGTTAATAAAAAAAGTTGCTATACTTTAAAGTAGCACAGAGGTAGCACAGGGTATTTACTTGGAAAGCTTTGAAAAGTGGTGGCCCCTCCCAGACTCGAACTGGGGACCTAACGATTATGAGTCGTGTGCTCTAACCAACTGAGCTAAGGGGCCATTTTGTATTAGCTTATGTTTTTAAAAAACAAAGCTAAATTTTTGAAGCGTTTAACCACCTAAGCGACTAAAGCGGGTTGCAGTATAAAAAGTTTTTACTGGCTTGTCACTAGCAAAAACCTTTATTTTAACAATCAATAAGCTAACTGCTTAAATAGTAGTCGCAAAAAGCTTTTATTGGTGACTAAAGCCATTCACACGAGTACTTGTATCATGTAGGAACGACTTTAGTCGCGAATGTTTTATCTTGTTCGTACCGATTCACAAACAAGATAAAAAACGCTACGCTAAAGTTAGCGCTAAATAGCTGCCAACGCTTTGTTTTATAATGCTTACTAACTCTTTATCCATATATTGGTATTCATCAGCAATATCTAATACTTGAATATCTTTATAAGTTAATAAATGTCCAAATTGCGCTTTAAGTCTATTTTTGTGTTTTTGCTCCATAACAAATATGACATCAGCCCACTGCATCATTTTGGCATTTGCCGTTTTCTTTGCATTAGGGCTGGTGCCTGCTGAGCTAACAGCGAGCTCTGGGTGATTTTTCCATACTTGTTCAGCCGTTGGGCTTCGCCACTGATTACGACTACAAATAAAAAGTACATTTGTCACTTTATGTTCCTTCATTAACTATGCACTCCTTTATTAACTGAGCAGTCATGTTTTAAAGCAAACTTTTCACCAGTGAATGTTTTTACAGGGTTACCACGTTCAACTTCCCAGTGCTGTTGCCAACGTGCTGTTTCTTGCTGAGTCATTTTGTCTAATGCTACTTGCTCTAATTTTTGAAACAACAACACTCTTGCTAAACGCTTATTGGCATGTTGACTGCGCTCACTCT
The DNA here is from genome assembly GCF_014163545.1 of Pseudoalteromonas sp. SR45-6. Classification (NCBI taxonomy): domain Bacteria; kingdom Pseudomonadati; phylum Pseudomonadota; class Gammaproteobacteria; order Alteromonadales; family Pseudoalteromonadaceae; genus Pseudoalteromonas; species Pseudoalteromonas sp. SR45-6. The sequence goes on along the minus strand of NZ_JACJDM010000056.1, from coordinate 15,234 downwards.
CAACACGTACCGAAATACCCGTTGCTGTGTGGGTGGCTCTTACCGCTGAATCAGTAGTATTAACATGTTGACCGCCAGCGCCAGACGCGCGACATGTTTGAAAAGTTACGCCTTTATCAAGCCTACTTTCATCAATATCGAACAGTTGCCCGCTAAAAAACCAGTTTTTACGTTTATGCTTAGGCCGATACTGACTTTGACATACCCACAACATAGTACCTTGCCATGACTGAGCTAATTGCTTAGCCGCGCTATTGGCTGTTGAATCAAGTTGCAATAAAACCGACTTTAAACATTCTCGTTCGGTTGCGCTAATAGCCTCAACAATCTCGAGTTCTATGCCTTGTGCGAGGCATTGTTTTTTAATCATTTTTAACGCTAAACTTACAGCTTTACAGCACTCAATAGGTCCTTGCCCTGCTGATAATTGCAGTAATATCATGATCAACAACCTCCATTTGTTTTGAAGGTTAAAACTGGTCGTAACTTAGCGACCACCTCTATTAACCCTGCATCAACCATGTCACTTATAACCGTTTCGCACTTTTTGTATGCTTGTGGGGCTTCGTCGTATAGCAATTCTTTATTACCACAAATAACTCTGCTGCCTAACGCTGTACGATATAAATCTTCGCGCTTATATTTATGACCTAATCGGCCATGGCATTCACCGCGCTGCCATTTTCGCCCCGCGCCGTGTGCAAGTGAAAATAAACTGGTATTGATACTTTCCTGCACTGTTAGATCATTACCACTTAACTCTGTAAATACAGGTTTTACAAGATAACTGTAATCGCCACGAGAGCCTGGGATCACTACATAGCCTTTATCACTCGGTGTAGCACCTTTTCTGTGTAACCAGCCATCGCAACCGTTAATATTTTTAGCCGATACTAAATTATGGTTAATATCTAAGGTACACTCACCATTGGCTCGTATAGCCTCTAAAAACCGCTTAGCGATCAACTCACGATTAAGCTCTGCAAAGCGCACCGCTTCATCATGCTTGCTCATGTAATCTTTAAAGTCAGCTTCACTTTCACATAATCCATCATGATTATGGCCCGCTATATGTTCAACCAATATCGATTGCCCTAAACCTCGCGAGCCTGAATGAACCAATAATTGAAGATGCTTTTTACTTAGCCCTAACTCATCTAAAGCACTTTGATTGTATATCTCATCAATCGCTTGAAACTCGGCAAAATGATTACCTCCACCAATGGTACCCAAGGCACTATCATAACCCTTGGTAGTAATATTTTTTGCCGCTTTGCTACTTTCTATGATTGAGGACCAGCTTTCGTCGAGTGGCAGCTCAATATCTGTAAATTTTTTGGCTAGTTTATCTAGATTTACTTTTGCTACTTTTGCTGTGGTTTGCCACAGCGCCATACCACAGCCAATATCGTTACCCACTAATGCAGGGTAAATTTTGTTGGTAGTGAAAAATGCAGCCCCGATAGGATACCCTCTACCTGGGTGTAAATCAGGCATACCCGCAACGCGTTGCATACCATTTAGCTCTGATGTTTTGATCAATTGCTGTATCGCCAGCCCCTCAATCCACGTATCAGCAGACGCAATAAGGCTAACTTTATCAGTTATTTTTTGGACGGATTTGCCCATAATACCAATTCCTTTTTCTTTGTTAGAAAAATAGGATTAAAACGAAATACGAATTGGCAGGTCTGGATCTATTTTGAAATCAAACGAAAGGAACGCGTTTAAACGCAATGTTTACCTAAATGTACTTAATATATAAAAGCGTGTTTAAGTAACAAGTTTCTTATCGGATAAGACCTGCAAAGGATGTTGATGTCATTGTCATAGTATTTTCTCCTTCACAGTTAGTTGATGAATCCAACACTTAGGGTAAGTGCTGAACAATTGAACGAGCGCATGTTAATCAGTTTTTGAACATAAAGCAAACTAAAATTATGGCGTGTTTTATGTACTCCTATATTTTATATATATGTTGTTACACGAGTATTTGCCCGCAGTAGATATTTTAACTTACATACATGTTCTGTAAAACGAAGTGATTCAACAAGAAAACAAGGATAAAAGTAACCATTAACTAGTTAGTAGGAAATTTTGCGATTAACTCAGGTACTATGTTGAGGTAAGGGTATAAGTTCTTCTTTGAGCTGAATTGGTTAACTCCATGTTTGTCAAAATAGCTGTCTTAACAAAATTTGTGCCAGCTCTTTTTTATTTCTAATAACTTCCGCACAGTAGTCACTTTTTATCTAACCATTTGTTCATTGCTTGATCGTAGGCGTCGGTTACTTTTGTTTTAGCACAAGTGGTGCCTACTAAGTAACTATCTGGTAGGTCACTTTTTGGCATTACACCAGCTCCTATCGATACCTTTTTAAAGCAGTTATCTCCGAGGCGATAGATAGTTAATTGCATGCTTTGCTTTTCAACTTTTAATGGGTCTATGCTGGTTTGCTGGTGCTCCTTTGGCACAGTAATACGCAGTGGTTGTGCTAAAGCTTGTGACGTTGGAGGTGTTGATGGGAATGTATTTTGCTGTTGCTTTAGTATGCTCTTTAAACCTAATTTAAGGTCTATTTTTTTATAGCTGTTAGAGTCTGTTTGTGCCTTGGGCGTTACAGGCTTTATTGTTTTTTTAATTTTTACAATCGTGTTTGCAGCAGGAATAATTGGTTTTTCAAGCTTTTTCAACAGCGTGGCTTCGTCGTGCTGGTTGCTCTTCTTTTCTATTGTAGGCAATGACTTAGGCAACGCCATACTAACCATGTATGCTTTAATTGGGGGAGTGTCTGTCACTATTAATTTTGGGGTTTTAACACTCATTAATATTGAAAAAATTATCCCGTGGAGCAGTAATGAAATAATAAAAGGCCAGCGCCACGTTGTCACAATATTTGTTCCCTAAACAATAAGTGTTCCCTATAACACTAATTTAATATGACCACATAGACGCTGCAAAGTTCCTAACATTAACACTATGTTATTATTTTTCTTAGCATTGACCAAATATTCAAACTCTTGTTTGAAAATGGATGTAATAAGAATTATGCAACTGCTCATTATCAATAACCTTAAATCAGCTAGAGAAAATGAGCATGTTGTAGCATATCTCACTACGGGCAAACTTTATTGTCTCTGCACAAGCTAACAATACTGCCCTGCTGCGAAGCCGCAGCTCCACGCGTATTGAAAATTATAGCCGCCTAGCCAACCGGTTACGTCGGTTACTTCACCAATAAAGTACAGCCCTTGGGCTTTTTTCGCTTCAAAGGTTTTTGAGCTAAGTTCGTCGGTGTCTATACCGCCTAGAGTTACTTCCGCTGTGCGGTAACCTTCGGTGCCGTTGGGTTTAATTTGCCAGTTATGAATGTAATTAGCTAGCTCGTCAATTTGGCTATGGGTGAGCTGATTTACATTGCAATCTGGAATAGCTTTACTCTCATGCAGTATTTCAATAAAGCGTTTTGGCAAAATAGTCGCTAGGCTATTTTTTAATGATTTTTGTGCTTGGGTTTCTCGCCATGTTGCTAATTGCTCTGTTAAATCAAGCTCTGGTAACAGGTTTATAGTCACTGCTTGCCCTGCTCGCCAAAATGAGCTGATTTGTAATATAGCGGGGCCTGATAAACCACGGTGAGTAAATAGGATGTTTTCTTTAAAACTTGTGCCGTCTTCACTGCTGACGATACATGGCACGCTAATACCCGATAACCCTTCAAAGCGGTCCTTATCATGTTGGTGCAAGGTAAATGGTACAAGTGCTGCCATGGTCGGTAATACTTTTAAGCCAAATTGCTCAGCAATTTTATACCCTATTGGTGTTGCGCCTAGTTTTGGCATGGTTAAGCCACCAGCGGCAACAACGAGTGACTCACAGCTGTATGACTGTTGTTCTGTGATCACGAGATAGCCAGTAGCGGTTTTTTCAACGCTAAGCACTTCGTTACGCAGCGCAACATTAACACCCGCCCACTCGCACTCAGTTAGCAAAATATCAACGATATCTTGTGCGCTATTGTCGCAAAATAACTGCCCAAGGGTTTTATGGTGATACGCCAAACCGTGTCGGTCCGCCAGCTCAATAAAATCATGTTGGGTATAACGGCTCAAACACGATTTTACAAAGTGCGGGTTACCACATAAATAGTTTTCAGGGCTGGCGTTTTCATTGGTGAAATTACAGCGTCCGCCGCCGCTGATGAGAATTTTACGACCAGACTTTTTGCCCATATCAAGCACTGTAACACTGCGGCCACGGTATCCTGCTTGTGCTGCACACATTAAACCTGCGGCTCCGGCACCGATCACTATTACATCTACTTGGGTCATTTGTTCATCTCATGAGGAAATTTTTGCAATTGTAGCAAATTTAAAAGTACAAACTGAGCGGTATTTCACTATTTTATTATTAACAACAAAGTGTGAAAAAATAAATGTTCACCTCACCAGCCTACAAATTAATTAATACTTTATAACCACTATAGCAGCATAATAAAAGTCATAAAATCGTATTTAGCCATATAAACATCCCGATATAACTAAAATAGAGACATTAATAATAAAACGTTATTTTAACTATTTTAACAGATCATTTACTTTTGTTCCCCTTCACAACAATTCATCGTGAAGCTTAATAACAATCTAGGGATAATTATGACAACAAGAAAAACATTTAAAAAATGCGCTGTAGCGCTTACTGTGAGCGCGATATTTGCAGCGACATCAAGCATGGCAAATCCTAGCGAAGCAATGACACCATCTATTGCTGACATAACAACAAAACTACAAAGCCAAGCTCCTCTCGGTACACGTTTTATCATCAAATATAAAAATAACGCTGATGAAATGAGCACAATGTCGGCTACTGAAACTAGCCCACAAATGATGAATAAAAAGGCCCAAGGCTTTGTTAAAAACTTTACCAGTAAAAAAGGAAAAGTTAAGGCGCAATATATCCGTGCAATGGCATTGGACAATCATCATGTTATGCGTGCAAATAAAAAACTAAGCGCTGACGAAGCCCAACAATATATGCAAGAAGTAATGGCTTCAGGCAATGTTGAATATATTGAAATCGACCAGATGTTAAAACCATTTGCAACGCCTAACGATCCTCGTTATGACGACCAATGGCATTACTATGAGCAAGCTGGCGGGTTAAACCTTCCAACTGCATGGGATACCGCAACAGGTAGCGGTGTAACAGTGGCAGTATTAGATACTGGTTATCGTCCACACATTGATCTTAATGCCAATATTTTACCTGGCTACGATATGATTTCGGATACATTTGTCGCAAATGACGGTGGCGCACGCGATAGTGATGCACGCGATCCAGGTGATGCAGTATCTACCGGTGAGTGTGGTAATAATAACAGTGCACAAGGTTCAAGCTGGCACGGAACCCATGTTGCAGGTACTGTTGCAGCCGTTACGAATAATGGCGAAGGTGTTGCTGGTGTTGCTTATGATGCTAAAGTTGTTCCGGTACGCGTACTTGGTAAATGTGGTGGTTTAACATCTGATATTGCCGACGGCATTATTTGGGCTTCAGGCGGATCAGTTTCTGGCGTACCAGCTAATGCTAATCCTGCTGATGTCATCAACATGAGTTTGGGTGGCAGCGGCTCTTGTAGCTCAACAACACAAAACGCGATTAACCAAGCACGTAATAACGGCACTGTAATTGTCATTGCCGCAGGTAATGATAACGACAATGCTAACAACTATAACCCTGGTAACTGTAATGGCGTAGTAAATGTTGCATCGGTTGGTCGTAATGGTGGTCGAGCTTACTACTCAAACTATGGTACATCTATCGATGTTGCAGCACCTGGTGGTGCGCAAAGCTTTGCTAATGATTCAGAAGGTGTTTTATCTACACATAACTCAGGTTCATCAAGCCCTTCTAGTGACAGCTATCATTACTCACAAGGTACATCGATGGCAGCACCTCATGTTGCTGGTGTTGCTGCTCTTATTAAACAAGCAAAGCCAACTGCAACGCCTGATGAAATTGAAAGCATATTAAAATCAAGCACTCGCTCATTCCCTGCCACATGCAATAACTGTGGTACTGGTATTGTTGACGCTGCAGCCGCAGTTGCTGCTGCAAGCGGTGGTACTACACCACCGGTTGGCGGCAATGAGTTACTTGATGGCCAAGCTCAAACGGGCCTAAGTGGCGCTGCGAGTAGTGATACTTTTTATACAATGACTGTACCAAGTGGCGCAAGTAATGTGACTTTCACTATGAGTGGCGGAACGGGAGATGCTGACTTATATGTACGCTCAGGTAGTAAACCCACTACATCAACTTATGATTGTCGCCCTTATAAAGGAGGTAACAGCGAAGAGTGCTCTATAGATAACCCAACTGCTGGCACATACCATGTAATGGTACGTGGTTACTCGACTTACTCAGGCGTTAGTTTAGTGGGTAATTTAACAACCTCTGGTAGTAGCGGTAATCCACAAGCTGGCGGTGGCACAATCGCAGATATTACGGCGAACGCTGGGCAATGGAAACATTATACCCTTGATGTTCCAGCAGGAATGGCAAGCTTTACCGTAACAACGTCTGGTGGCTCAGGTGATGCAGATTTATTTGTTAAGTTTGGCAGCCAACCAACAAGCTCTAGCTATGATTGCCGCCCATATAAAAACGGTAACGCAGAGACATGTACGTTTAGCAATCCACAAGCGGGCACTTGGCACATGAGTGTGAATGCTTATAAAACCTTTGCCGGTTTAACGCTTGACGCACAATACCAGCCTTAGTTAGCAATAAGGCATAGGGTTTGTATTAAACCCTATGCCTATAAGTGCTATTTGCCAGTTCCCTTGGTAACTTTGGCCGAACGAAAGTTCGGCTTTTTTAGCTCTTTTTAAAGCTTTTCAAGTACCGCTTCTGCGCGACTTACTGCAAACTCTTTATCTTGTTCAACAAATAAACCTGTGACTTGCTGATCTTCAACAATCATCGCATAACGCGTTGAGCGTACACCACCAAATGCAGCAGTGTCTTTATCTAAACCAAGTGCTTTGGTAAAGCTAGCATCGCCATCGGCAAGCATCTCGATTGCTTGAGCATTATGTTGCTCACCCCATGCTTTCATTACAAACGCATCGTTTACTGATACACAGTAAATAGCGTCAACGCCTTTGGCTCTTATTTTATCTGCTAGAGTAATAAATTCAGGTAAATGTGCATTTGAACACGTAGGTGTAAACGCGCCTGGCACTGCAAATAACACCACTTTTTTACCTGCAAAAAGTGTTTCATTGGTAAGTGTTTGCATACCGTCGTCAGTAAGCTGTGTAAGACTAACGGCTGGTAATGTTTGACCTTGAGAAATCATGATATTTCCTTTTAAAGTGATGAGTTTTGAACAACACCAAAATAGCACAAAAGCGCAACCAACCCTAACATCGAGTTGCGAGTAATTGTCCCTTTGCAAGCAAGATTACAATCCTAAACTACTGCGAATAGTATGCATTTGCTGCTGTAAACGCTGATGAATATCAGCCACTAATAAACTAGATTCACTCACCTGCCCTTTCATACTTTGCATTGACTGGCTGAAGTTTTCTAACAATGAGTTTTGCTGCTTTGCCAACTCCATTGCATCAAAAGCGACTTTGTTAGCATCCTGTGCATTATGAGCTACCCCTTCGGAGTTTCGTTTCAGCTCTTGGGCATTATCGGTTTGCAATTGAGCATCATCAGCTAATGCTGATATTTGCGTTGACACCATAGTTGAGTTTTCACTCAATAGATTGAGCTGGTTATTAATATCACTCAGCGAACCTTGTGTTTGCCGAGCTAACTTGCGCACTTCATCTGCAACCACAGCAAAACCACGGCCATGTTCACCTGCGCGCGCTGATTCGATCGCAGCATTGAGTGCCAGCAAATTAGTTTGATCTGCAATATTGCGGATCACTTCAATAACTTTCCCTACATCTTGTACACCACTGAGCAACTCTTGCAAGCTATGTAAACCATGCTCCACCCGCTGTTGTGTATTTGAGCTAGCACTGAGCATGTTTTGGGCAAACCCTAAACTTTGCTCCATTGCTGAAAACGTATGCTTGGCGTTATCTGCTACTTTGCCGTTTATATCGTTTACTTGCTCACCAATATGTTGAATATCAGCCAATAATTCTTGATTTTGTTCAACTTGATGATGACTGGCATCTGTTTGCTGACTTATCGTATGTAGATGCTCGCTCATTTCTTGCATAAAATCGTTAATCACCTTGAGCATTTGTGCACGCTCTTCAGCCTCTAACCGTTGACGCTCAATTAACTGGTTAAAGTAACTAGCTATTTCACCAACTTCTGTTTTTGAGTTACTACTTTCAATATTTTTTAATTCGTTACTTTCGATTAAAAATGCAAAGCCATCACGTAGTTGACGAAGCGGGGTTAATACTTGATTTCGCTGTACAAAGTAAACACCAACAGCCAATACAACCAACATGCCAATGGCAATGCAAAACACTACGAATACTCGCTGCTTTAACGTACCTTGCTGAATTTTAAGTTGCTGCTCAGCATTTATCACCGTGTCAGAAAGTGTACTGATCTGTTTGCGCAGAGCCTGTATGCCTGTTTGACGCTGCTGAGCTTGTGCAATGGTGTTCTCTAAATCACGTGGGTAGCGGTTCGGCCAGCTTCTTAGCTCTGCCTTAATTTCACCGGCTAAATCTTCGGCTTCTTCATCTATAAACAAACTATCTTCATCAACTTCACTCATAACGCCCAAGTTTTCAAGCTCGTCAATCTGCTTTGCTAAACGGTTTAAGTTAGCAATACTTTGTTGTAAGTTGGTTTGTGTGTCTTGATCAAAACTAAGCATTAGCTGATAAGTAAACAACGACAAATTTGTCACTTCGCGGTAGTAATCACTGGCAAGCTGATAATAAGCCTGCGCGTTAGTATTTTGTTGCCCTGCTTTGTTAGCATAACCAATCAAGGAAGATGCTGAGCCCGCCATTTGCCTAAGTGCATTATCAAGCAATGCTGTTTCATTACCTGAAAGTTTACCTAAAGCACGATACTTACCTTTTATATCAGTATCGAGTTGGCTTAATTGCAGATCTAACTGTTGTTTTAAATCAATTGGTAAAATGGCAAGTTGGGTGTCTTTTACTTGGCTAATTAAATCCGACGCTTTCCCTAAATACTGACTATCGCCCTGTGCTAAGTAATCTTCTAGTAAGCCTTTTAAATCAACAAGTATTTTATTTTTTAATTGATTATAAGATTGGTCTTGTTGTTCGAGTTTAACTAAGGTTTGACTTGCCCAGTACAAGGTTCCGCCTAACAGCAGGCTAGCCAATGCCAGCAAAATAGCCAGCAACCGAGTGAATGATGACACGCGCATGAAATTAAATTCCTTTGGGTAACTGCGCGTACACTATTAACTATTTATGACAATTTAATGAAAGCCGATATGAAACACTTATAACTTTATAGGAACAAAAATAAAAAATACGAATAAAGCCTCACACCATGGCGGCTTTGACATACACATCAAAGCGATTCTTTTTGGTTTTAATCTGCATGCTAGGCGTCTGATTATTTAAAAATGGTGCGTAATCAGGCCGCTTAACAACCACTCGCTTACTAGCCAGTGGGTAGGCAAATGCGAGTAAGTCATCAGCATCATTATCTGCGCCAACCAAGTCTTGAAACACCCGCATTTCTTTTTTAACCAGTGCTGACTTTTCACGGTGTGGAAACATTGGATCCAAATAAACCACATCTGGCATACTTTCGCATTGCGCGAGTAAGGTATGACTGGAGCCAAACACTAGGCTCATGTTTTGCTTCATCCACGGACCAATTTCATTATCGCTATAAGCACGTTGCAAACCATCATAAAGTAATGCTGCAACAACCGGATGGCGCTCATGTAAAATCACTTTACAACCCAGCGATGCTAACACAAAACCATCACGGCCAAGCCCTGCGGTCGCATCTAGAACAACGGGGGTCGCTCCTTTATTTAAACCAACCGCTTTGGCGATAGACTGTCCTTTACCGCCACCGAATTTACGACGGTGAGCAACAGCCCCAGTTACAAAGTCAACGCTAATAGCGCCAAGTTTTGGTTCATCGGTTTTTCGTAAGCTTAAGCCTTGATCATCATAATGAAGTGAAAAGCCTTCGCTTTGTGCCGCCCACTCAGCGAGCCCAAAACGCAGCTCAATTTCATTAAGATAAGGACGTACTTCTTTAAAAGGACACTGTATAACCAAAATAAACTCCGACCGTGAATAGCTCGCGAAGTATATCAACTGCTAAGCGCCATAGCACTAAAATAGCTCAATATCCGTTTGCGAAGTAACGTCTTGAGTGTGCTCCGGCGTAGCAATTTTACTCAGGCTATCGATCAATTCGCTGCGCGATTCAATAATGTGATTGAGCTGATGCTTAATAAAAGCCAAGTCATCATTCAAGATAGTTAACTGTAATTGTGTTTGCTCTAATTGCTCAACCTGCAATGCCAACGCTTGGTTCGCAGCAAAAGTGGGATCTTGCTGCATAAGTGCACGTAATTCAGATAACTGAGTTGTCAATTTTGCTACTGCTTCTTCGCGCGCCTCGCTACTGACAAATAATTGCGAAGAAAGCTCATTAAAAGCATTACCAACCGCATGCGCTTGAGCCAGTGCTTTTTCGTTTACTTCCATATCTTGGATTTTGGCATTGGTTACTTCCAAAATATGCGGGAATAAATCTTTATAGCGGCCATACAACACAACATCATCTAAAGGCATATTTTTAATTAAAATAGACACTTTCGGGTAATTAACAATAGTATGACTACTAAAATCAACAAAGCGATTAGAATAACGGTGCTTTTCTAATAACTCTTGCTCTAACGGACAAACACCACCGTCATCAGTGCACACAACCCCTACATCTTGATACCAAAAAGCCACAACTACATCGAGATTTAACGGTCGGAAGAATTCAAAAAAATGGGCCGATAATGATTGCACATCATGGGCGTGATAGGTTTGCCCTACATAACGCATTATGCGACCCATATCGCCGGAGTCAGTCATGGCTATTTCAGCGGTGATCTGCGCGCGCTCTACATCATTTTTTAACTTAATAGAATGCTGACGATATTGATACAACACCCGAATACGCGCCATTAATTCCTCGGTATTAAAGGGCTTTACAATGTAATCGGCAGCACCGGCATTATAACCTTTAACACGTTCTGGTAATTCGCTTTTACCCGACAAAAACATTACTGGGGTATCTTTGGTTTGCTCATTATTTTTCAGCTCACGACACACTTCGTAGCCCGTTTTACCGGGCATTTCAACATCCAATAAAATAATGTCAGGGCTATATTTATAAGCTTGCCTTAAACCTTCTTCGCCATTTTTAGCATGAATTAACTGACAAAACCCCGCTAATGATTCCTCTATTACACGATGAACATATTTATCATCATCAATCGCCAGTACCAGTTTTGTCATGCCCAATTCCTTTTTATTAATTACTTAAAAAAGCATAGTACGGAGCCCTGATTTTGCGACAATTTATTACTCTAAATAGTAAAAAAGCGCCAAACGGCGCTTTTCAAGATTAAATATACGTAGTGCTTAAGCTGCAATACCACTGTGGCGCAATAGTGCATCGACACTTGGCTCACGACCACGGAAGTTTTTAAACAACTCCATTGGCTCTTCACTGCCGCCTTTTTCTAAAATATGCTGCATAAAGGCTTGCCCAGTTTCTGGGTTAAAAATACCTTCTTCTTCAAATTTGGAAAACGCATCAGCTGAGAGCACTTCGGCCCATTTATACGAATAATAACCTGCGCTATAGCCACCAGCAAAGATATGGCTAAAACCATGTTGAAAACGGTTAAACTCTGGTGCTTTAACAACTGATGTATGGCTACGTACTTCATCTAAACGCGCTTGAATTTGGCATTCTTCACCCGCTTGATAATCGTTGTGAATTCTAAAATCAAATAACGAGAACTCGATTTGACGCAGCATTTGCATGCCTGAGTTATAGTTTTTAGCTGCTAGTAGTTTATCCAATAACTCTTTAGGCAATGACTCGCCCGTTTCATAGTGACCTGAAATAAAGTTAAGTGCTTCTTCTTCATAACACCAGTTTTCTAAAAACTGACTTGGCAGCTCAACGGCATCCCATGCAACACCATTAATACCCGCAACTGGCGCGGCATCAACTTGAGTTAGCATATGGTGAATACCATGGCCAAACTCATGGAATAAAGTGGTGACTTCATTATGAGTAAACAGTGCAGGCTTATCGCCTACCGCTTTATTAAAGTTACACACTAAATACGCTACAGGCGTTTGTAACTCGCCATTGGCGCGTACTTTGCGACCCATGCAGTCATCCATCCACGCGCCACCGCGTTTGTGATCACGCGCGTATAAATCAAGATAAAAACGGCCACGCAGGGTATTGCTACTGTCGTAAATTTCAAAAAAGCGTACATCTTTATGGTAACTATCAATGTCTTTTAACTCTTTAACACTAATACCAAATAAACGATTTACTGTTTCAAACAAGCCGCTTAGTACTTTATCTGCGGGGAAATACGGGCGCAGTACTTCGTCTGATATTGCGTATTTCTCTTGCTTAAGCTTTTCACCGTAATAACCATAATCCCACGCAGCGAGTTGCTCAATGCCATGTTTTTCTTTGGCGTAAGCTTGCAGCTCAGCGAGCTCTTGCTCAGCTTGTGGTTTAGATTTAGCGGCTAAGTCTTCTAAAAATGAGAATACTTGCTCTGGCGTTTCAGCCATTTTAGTGGCTAATGATTTTTCAGCATAACTGGCAAAACCTAATAGTTGCGCAATTTCATGACGCAGCGCGAGTTCTTCACTCATGATCTCAGAGTTATCAAACTGACCAGCGTGTGGGCCTTGATCAGATGCGCGTGTTGCAAATGCCGTATACGTCTCTTCGCGTAATTCACGGTTATCAGCATAAGTCATGATCGGTAAGTAAGACGGGAAATCAAGGGTAAATACCCAGCCGTCCAATTCTTTGCTTGCTGCTGTATCTGCCGCTAACGCTAACGCCGACTCAGGTAAACCTGCGAGTTCGCTTTCATCAGTAATGTGCTTTTGCCAAGCCAATGTGGCATCCATCACGTTATTGCCAAATTTAGCCGCAAGTTCTGATAAACGTGCGCTGATCTCGCCGTAGCGCTTTTGCTGCTCAGGCGCCAAGGCGATGCCCGATAATTCAAAGCTACGCAATGCATTAGTAATCGTTTTTTGTTCTGCCGTACTTAACGTTTTAAACTCATCACTGTTGTGTAGTGCGTTGTAGGCTTCATACAACCCTTGGTGTTGACCAACAAAGGTTGAATACTCTGAGATAAGTGGTAAACATTGTTCGTACGCTTCACGTAATTCATCGCTATTAACTACGGAGTTCATATGCGATACCGGAGAAAACATTCGCGATAATTTATCGTCAACTTCTTCAAGAGGTAACACTAAGTCCTGCCAAGTGAATGATTTATTAGCCAGCACTTCGTCTATTTTAGCGCGGCATTCGCTAATACCCGCTTTTAGCGCCGGCACAACATGCTCTGGCTTAATTTTTGAAAACGGTGGTAAGCCTTCAAGGCCTATTAGTGGGTTATTTTGTAAATCGCTCATGTTAGCTCTCAAATCGTTTCGAATATGATTTTTAAGTTGGGGCGTACGTCTCGAAATACAAGGGGCTTTTAACGGGTCTGCCATGTGTTATTATCAGAGAAATACGTTTTATATAAACTTGAGGACTAAAGATGGCTCAGCATTTTGATTACATTGCGATTGGCGGCGGCAGCGGCGGGATAGCGTCAGCTAACCGTGCAGCAATGCGTGGCGCGAAAGTGGCACTAATTGAAGCAAAACATATGGGTGGAACCTGTGTAAATGTAGGTTGTGTACCAAAAAAAGTAATGTGGCATGGCGCTCAAGTTGCTGAAGCAATTAACTTATACGCCCCTGATTACGGCTTTAATGTTGAAGTAAAAGAATTCAACTGGAGTAAACTAGTAGAAAGCCGTGAAGCCTATATTGGCCGCATTCATAAAGGTTACGATAATGGCCTTGCTAAAAACGGCGTAACAGTTATTAAAGGCTTTGCTAAATTTGTTGACAGTAAAACAGTCGAAGTAGACGGCGAGCACTACACCGCCGATCATATTTTAGTGGCCGTAGGCGGTCGCCCTAGCATTCCAAATATCCCAGGTGCTGAACACGGCATCGATTCAAATGGCTTTTTTGAGCTGAATGAACAACCAAAACGCGTTGCCGTTGTTGGTGCCGGTTATATCGCGGTAGAGATTGCCGGTGTACTACATAGCCTAGGTACAGAAACCCATTTATTTGTTCGTAAAAATAAACCACTGCGCACCTTTGACCCATACATCATCGACACCCTTGTTGATATTATGGCCAAAGAAGGCCCGACGCTGCATACCGAATGCTTACCAAAAGAAGTAGTTAAAGAAAGCGATGGCAGCTTAACTATCCACTTTGAAAATGGCTACAGTCAAAATGTTGATCAAGTCATTTGGGCCATTGGCCGTACACCGACGACTGATAAGATTAATTTAGTCGCAGCGGGTGTTGAAGTAAACGAAGGCGGTTACGTTAAGGTAGACGAGTACCAAAATACTACGGCTAAAAATGTTTATGCTGTGGGTGATATCATCGAAGGCGGTATAGAGCTTACCCCTGTTGCAGTAAAAGCAGGCCGTACTTTATCAGAGCGTTTGTTCAATAAAGACCTGCCAGATGATTTAAAAATGGATTACAGCTTAGTTCCTACCGTGGTATTTAGCCACCCGCCAATTGGTACCATTGGTTTAACTGAGCAAGAAGCAATTTCGCAGTACGGCAACGAGAACGTAAAAGTGTATAAATCAAGCTTTGCTGCTATGTACACTGCGGTTACTCAGCACCGCCAAGCATGTAACATGATGCTAGTGTGCGCAGGCCCTGACGAGAAAGTTGTAGGCTTACACGGCTTAGGTTTTGCTGTTGATGAAATGATCCAAGGCTTTGCCGTGGCCATGAAAATGGGCGCAACCAAAGCAGATTTTGATGCCGTTGTTGCACTGCACCCAACTGGCTCAGAAGAGTTTGTTACTATGAGATAAGCTTCGAGCTTCGGGCTTCGGGCTTCGAGCTTCGGGCTTCGGGCTTCGGGCT
>NZ_JACJDM010000055.1:0-31763 GCF_014163545.1 Pseudoalteromonas sp. SR45-6 | reverse complement strand
CTATGTGAAAGTAGGACATTGCCAGGCTCCAAATTGAGAAAGCCGCTTCAGAAATGAAGCGGCTTTTTTACGTCTGCAGGAAAGCTATTGGCTTCGAGCCGTCAGCGTTAACCTTTGACATGCGTTCACTGCCATTTTCTAATCTTGAAAACTAGCGCCCTTTATAGTTAAAAGCCAAACTACAGCGCAGCATACCGACTTTTTTGTGTATGATAGAAATTGAACTAGTTTCAAGATACTAATGTTGCAACGTTTTTATAAAATCAATAATGAGAGAAATAATGTCTGATACAAATTTGCCACAGCATTCTATTGTCGATGACTTTATTGCATCGGTTTGTCATGAGCATGTGGAAATTTTATATAAAGACGATGATATTTTATTGATCAATAAACCCAGTGGCTTACTGAGTTTATCTGGTAAAAATCCGGCCAATTGGGATTCTGTGCATTATCGTTTAGTGAATGGGCAGCCAGGTCTGACTGCCGCATTTCCGACAGCTAAATTGCCGCATCGATTAGACTATGGTACTTCAGGTATTATGATTGTAGGCCTTAACCCTGAATCAACTAAGCTCCTTAATAAGCAGTTTCAATCAGGGACAATAAAAAAACACTATATAGCCATGTTGGATGGCTGGTTATTAAATGACGTAGGTCAAATAAACGCTGCAATAGTCAAAGATAAATTACTCTTTCCATTAGTTAAAATTTGTAATGTGACGGGTAAGTCTGCCGTCAGTGACTATTTAGTATTACAGCGCTTAACATCACCGCCGCGTACTTTAGTGCAATTTACCCCTGTGACGGGGCGTACACATCAATTACGTATTCACAGTCAGAGCATTGGGCACCCAATTATTGGCTGTGATCTGTATAAAAACCAACATAGCCAACAACTGGCTGAGCGCTTACAATTACATGCCAGCGATCTGTTTTTTGTACACCCTCGAAGCTTCAAGCAAACGCACCTACATTGCCCACAGCCATTTTGATTGTAAGAAAAAACAACTTAACTTCCGTGTTTATCTTGCTATAGCTTACTTTTTTGCTCTTTTGACTTGAAGTTAACAAACCGCGCCCCATATTAAGTGCATAACGCAGACACTTTGCAAATTGGAGATATATAAATGACTGCAGCACAAAAAGAAACATTAGGCTTTCAAACAGAAGTTAAACAACTATTAAACTTAATGATTCACTCACTTTATTCTAATAAAGAAATTTTCTTACGTGAGCTTGTGTCAAATGCCTCTGACGCGGCTGATAAATTACGCTTTTTAGCACTTTCAAATGGTGAACTATACCAAGGTGACGCAGACTTACGTGTACGTATCAGTGCCGATAAAGAAAAAAATACCGTAACTATTTCTGATAACGGTATTGGTATGACTCGTGATGAAGTGATCAGCTCGTTAGGTACGATTGCTAAATCGGGCACCGCTGAGTTCTTCAAAAACTTAACTGGCGACCAAAGCAAAGATTCGCAACTGATTGGTCAGTTCGGTGTTGGTTTTTACTCTGCATTTATAGTTGCAGACTTAGTGACTGTTCGTACTCGCAAAGCCGGTGAAGAAAAAGGCGTTGAATGGCAATCACAAGGTGAGGGCGAATACACGCTAGAAGAAATTGAAAAAGCAGGCCGTGGTACTGAAATTACTTTACACCTTCGTGAAGATGAAAAAGAGTTTGCTGATGAATGGCGCCTACGTAGTATTGTAACTAAGTACTCGGATCATATTTCAACACCAGTACAAATGTACAAAGCCGAAGTGCCTGAGTCAGAAGGTGAAGATGGCGAGAAAATTCCAGCCGTACCTGGTGAGTGGGAAAGCATTAACCGCGCCACAGCAATGTGGACGCGTGATAAATCAGAGCTATCTGATGATGAATATAAAGAATTTTATAAGCATGTAAGCCATGATTGGGAAGATCCACTGAGCTGGGCTCACAACAAAGTTGAAGGTAAAACTGAATACACAAGCTTACTGTATATTCCTAAAAAAGCACCATTTGATTTATGGAATCGTGACCGTCAAAGTGGCTTAAAGCTGTATGTACAACGTGTATTTGTAATGGATGATGCTGAGCAATTTATGCCTAGCTACTTACGCTTTGTAAAAGGTTTACTTGATTCAAACGATTTACCGCTAAACGTATCGCGTGAAATTTTACAAGATAACAAAGTAACGCAAGCAATCCGCAAAGGTTGTACGTCACGTACCTTAAAACTGCTTGAGCGTATGGCGAAAAATAAAGCCGACGATTACCAAGTATTTTGGAATGAATTTGGTCAAGTGATCAAAGAAGGTCCAGCAGAAGATGCAGCGAATAAAGAAGCGATTGCTAAGTTACTGCGTTTCTCATCAACACATACTGATGAAGAAGCACAAAACGTTTCATTAGAGCAATACGTTGAGCGTATGAATGAAGGCCAAGACGCGATTTACTACGTTGTTGCGGATTCATTCACTGCGGCGAAAAGCTCTCCACATCTAGAGATCTTCCGTAAGAAAGGTATCGAAGTACTGTTGATGAGTGACCGTGTTGATGAGTGGATGATGAGCCACTTAACCGAGTTTGCTGAAAAACCATTTAAGTCAATTACCCGTGGTGACCTAGACTTAGGTAGCTTAGATGATGAAGAGACCAAAAAAGCGCAAGAAGAGTCTGAAAAAGAAGTTGCAGGCTTAGTTGAGCGCATCAAAACAGCACTTGGCGATAATGTTAAAGATGTACGCTTTACGCATCGTTTAACTGACTCACCAGCCTGTGTGGTCGCTGATGACAACGACATGAGCTCACAAATGCAAAAGCTAATGGAATCAGTAGGTCAAGCTGCTCCAGAAGCAAAACCAATTTTTGAGCTTAACCCTGAGCATCAACTTGTTAAGCATTTAAATGTTGAACAAGACGAAGACAAATTTGCACAGTGGTCACATGTACTGCTTGATCAAGCCTTGCTTGCAGAGCGCGGTACATTAAAAGATCCAGCAGGTTTTGTGACTCGCTTAAATAAATTAATGTTAGATTTGAGTAAGTAATTGCTCAAAAACTAACATTTTAATAAAAAGGGAACTTCGGTTCCCTTTTTTTATGATCTCAACGTAGTCAATTGGTATAAGTTGCTTGAGTATCTGCGGCGCTTATGGAAGAATTCAAGCTTTATAATAAATCATACTGATATGCTTTTTGTAAAATCAGTATCAAACGAGGACAATGATATGCGCATTATTCTTTTGGGCGCGCCGGGTGCAGGTAAAGGCACTCAAGCTCAGTTTTTGATGGATAAGTACGGTATTCCACAAATTTCAACTGGTGATATGTTACGTGCTGCAATTAAAGAAGGCACACCACTGGGTCTTGAAGCGAAAAAAGTAATGGATGCAGGTCAGTTAATTTCTGATGACATCATCATAGGTCTTGTTAAAGAGCGTATTACTAAAGCTGATTGTGAAAAAGGTTTTTTACTAGACGGTTTCCCACGTACCATCCCACAAGCTGATGCAATGAAAGAAAATGGCGTAGTTGTTGATCACGTTATTGAGTTTGATGTGGCTGATGAAATTATTGTTGACCGCATGGGAGGACGTCGCGTTCATCCTGGTTCCGGCCGTGTTTATCACGTAGTTTACAATCCGCCAAAAGTGGAAGGTAAAGACGACGTAACAGGTGAAGATCTGATCATACGTGCTGATGACACAGAAGAAACAGTACGTAAACGTTTAGGTATTTACCATGAGCAAACAATGCCATTGGTTGATTATTACCAAGCGGAAGCTAAAGCGGGTAATACGCAGTATCATCGTTTAGACGGTACCCAAGCTGTTGAAGCTGTTAATCAGCAACTTGCTGAATTATTGGGTTGATAATTCAATCAATAAAAAAACCGCCGATTGGCGGTTTTTTTATGACTGTTATTTGCAAGATTACAACGCGGTTAAAGCACTTATAACAGGGTCATATTTTGGTTCAGTTGATAAATCGGCTACCAACTGTTTATAAACAATTTTATGACTTGCATCTAATACGAACACAGCACGGGTAAGTAATCCCATATCTTTAATGATCAAACCATAGTTTTGACCAAAGTCACGCCATACTGAATCAGATAAGGCAGTAATTTTATCTATGTTCTCGGCTTTGCAAAAACGTTTTTGTGCAAACGGTAAATCAGCACTAATGGTGAGCATGGCTATATTTGGAAATTGCGATGCAACCTTTTCGTTAAAATGCTTGGTTTGAATGCTACAAACACCAGTATCAAGACTTGGAACAACGCTTATTAAAACGGCTTTACCTTGGTAATCGGCTAAAGTAATTGGCGTGAATGAGCCATCAACCACTTTAAAGTCTGGTGCTTTATCGCCTAGTTTTACACCTTGTCCTAATAAAGTGATTGGCTTAGATTGTGCTGATACTTTTCCCGCATCAAGCGTATTTTCGGTCATATCGGCGGCAAAAGCCATTGAACAAAAGGCACTTAAAGCAAAAGTGAGTGAACGGAGCATAAGGTATTTCCTTTAGAGTTAACGCAATTAGGCTGAGTGTATTATAATCATTCATGGACACCAAGAGTTTAATGCAATTTAAAATTGTAATGCATGGTTACATTGATTAACATAAAGCAGTGGTAAATGTTTACATTTTTAATAATAAAAATAAAAGCAATCAGAGAGAGACTATGTCAACATCGGTACTAATTTGTGATGATTCTAAGCTTGCGCGCCGTCAGTTAGCTCGTTCGTTGCCCGATGATTGGGATATTAAAGTTGAGTTTGCTGAAGATGGCGTGCATTGTATTGAGCAAATTAAAGCGTTAAGCCCGGAAATCTTATTCCTCGATTTAAATATGCCGCAAATGGATGGCTACGAAGTACTGCAAGCAATTCAAGAGCAAAACTTGGATATACTAACCGTTGTTGTCTCTGGCGATATTCAGCCGAATGCGCATCAACGGGTGCTCGAACTTGGCGCGATAGACTTTATTCAAAAACCATGTGATGCCCAAAAGCTTGCCGACATTATCGAACACCATGGAATTAAAGATAAAGCAATGCGCGAGCGGCTCTCACACCGCTTAGGTGAGCAAGTTGACCCAGATGTTAGGGATATATACCAAGAGCTGACTAACGTGGCAATGGGTCAGGCTGGAGACTTATTAGCACGGCTATTAAATGTATTTGTTGAACTGCCTATTCCTAATGTCAATATTCTCGAAGTTAATGAACTTGATATGGCGCTGCGCTCAATTGATGCTAATGCAACAACCTCAGGCGTATGCCAAGGTTTTATTGGTGGTGGTGTATCCGGTGAGGCATTGTTGCTTCTAAATGATTCTAGCTTTAAAGAAATTGCGTCCTTGATGAACTATCAAGGGGAGCTCAATAAGAAAATTGAGCTGGAGTTATTAATGGATATTAGTAATATCCTGATAGGTGCAATCTTAACTGGATTATCTCGCCAATTAGACATGACCTTTAGCCAAGGACACCCAGTGGTGTTAGGGCAACATTGTGATGTGTCTGATTTAGTTAAAGCAAACAAATCACGCTGGCAACGTACTCTGGCAATAGAAATTAGCTATGGTATTGAGAACCACAATATTAACTGTGACTTGATGCTGTTATTTACCGAAGACTCACTAAAAACTTTGAAATACAAAGTTGCTTACCTATTAGAAGACTAACATTATGCCTGCTGCTGATTTTAATATGAATGAAATCCATTGGTTAATGGATATGTTTAATACCGTAGATGTTGGTTTAGTGGTATTAGATAGGGACTATAAAGTGTGTATTTGGAATGGTTTTATGGAAAACCATTCGGGTATGTTACCCAGCGCAGTAAAAGATAAAGATTTATTTGATTTATTTCCATCAATTGATGAAAAGTGGTTTCGCAGTAAATCAGAGTCTGTGTTTATTTTGAAAAATCGCTCATTTACTATTTGGGAACAGCAGCCATACATTTTCCGCTTTAAAAATTACCGTCCAATCACGGGTAAAGCAGACCATATGTTTCAAAACGCGACATTTATTCCTCTGTCAAATACGATGGGAGAAGTTGGCCATATTTGTATCATTCTTTATGATGTAACTGATATGGCGGTGAATAAAAAAGAGCTCGAAGAAGTAAATCGTAAACTTGAACAAATGAGTCAAACAGACGCACTAACAAAATTGACTAATCGAGGTCATTGGGAAGATACCCTACGCAAAGAATTTCTTAGGATCAAACGCAGTGGTGGCACAAGTACTTTATTGATGTTTGATATCGATCACTTTAAAAAAGTAAATGATGAACATGGCCATCGTTGTGGCGATGAAGCACTGCGTAACATTGCTGATTTACTGCGTAAAACATTGCGTGAAACAGACATTGCAGGTCGTTATGGCGGCGAAGAATTTGCGGTAACGCTGTTGGACACGGATCGCAAAGGTGCTGAGATATTTGCTGAGCGTTTGCGTAGTTTAATTGAAAATTCATCTTTTTACTTTGGCGAACAACAAATTAAAATGACGGTAAGTGTTGGTTTTGCCTGTTTTCAAGATGAATTTGAGCGCTATGAAAAATGGATTGAAGCGGCAGATAAAGCTCTTTACTTTTCAAAAGAAAATGGCAGAAACTGTATCACGGCGTATAAAGATTTGAGTTAATCTTGATGAGTATAAAAAGCCTTTAAGGCACAATAGTAAAAGGTTTAACTAGCCAAACTAGGTTGCTTTTAATAGGCATAAAAAATGACGCAAAATGCGTCATTTTTTATATTATCACTAGCAATTATCTAACATTCAGGAGGTAAAATAAGCAAGTCTGTTTTTAGTAACCGCATAACTTTTTCAGCGGTATTGCCAATTAACTTACCTTTTATACCTATGTTGCCTACTGAGCCCATGATCACAAGACCTGCATTAAGCTTAGCTGCAATACTTGGGATCACTTGCTCGGCTAAGCCCGCTTTTATGTGAAGGTTATTTTTAAGATCGTGCTCAAGAATTAAATTACGTTGAATGACAGGTAGTTTCTCAAAAGCATTCAGTACTTGTTCGTCTGAAAATACAATGCCTAAGTCTCTTAAAATTGGGGAAACATGAACGGTATAACAAGTATAAAACTGACAGTCATAATGCTTGGAATAAGCTAAACCAGTTTCAATCATATCTTTGTTTAGTTTGTATTTAGTGGCTTTTTCGCTACCTAAATCAAGTGCAGCTAACACATTGGTGTTATTGCGCCAGGTATTATCCGCAGCTAAATAAAGTGGTAGTGGGGTAAAGCGGATCAACTGCCAGTCAAGTTCACTAAATTGACAATGTTCGTCAATATGGCGCGTTTTTATCACCATCTCATAGTTTTCAAAGTCACTCTCATTGGCTAACCATTGCTCGGGCGCTTCATGCCAAATAATATTTAATGAATAATCTGATTCTGACAATTCGCTTTCAAGTAGTGGTACTAATTCTTTTTTGAGAGTAGCCAACCTTGTTTCTTGAATTACTTGCAATTGTTCAGCTGGCGGCGAGAACAAAATATTACCAGCACTTTCATAGGCAAAGGCGACAATATCAATATGTTTTTGCTTACCAATTGCTTTGTGTTTCGCGTGCAAAATAGCAGTACGTGCAAATTCTACTGAATCAATTAGTACGAGAAGCTTTTTATCCATTCTATTCACTCTGTTGTATGGCGTGAATCATCTGATGGACATTGCCCGAGTATATTCAATTCGCCAGAAGTTGACTCTTGTTCCAGTTTTACCTTAAAGCCCCATAGTCTGTAAAGGTGTTTTAATACCTCATGGTGAGACTTTGCCAGTGGAATATCCTGATGTGGCACGTAGCGCAAGGTTAAAGAGCGATCACCTCTAATATCAACATCATAGATCTGAATATTGGGTTCGTGATTACTGAGGTTATATTGTGCTGAGAGCGCAGTCCGTACCGCGTGATAGCCGCTTTCATCGTGGATCGCACCAACTTGTAGATTCGGATCTTTTTCGTGATCGATAATAGTGAATAATTTAAAGTCACGGATAAGTTTGGGTGATAAAAATTGACTAATAAAACTTTCGTCTTTAAAGTTTTCCATTGCAAAGTGCAGCGTATCTAACCAGTTGCTCCCGGCATATTCTGGAAACCACTGTTTATCTTCTTCGGTAGGGTTTTCACAAATACGGCGGATATCCACCATCATATTAAAACCCAGCGCATAAGGGTTAATACCCGAATAATAATTACTATTGTAAGGGGGCTGATACACAACATTAGTATGACTTTGTAAAAACTCTAACATGAATGAGTCAGTGAGTTTCCCTTCATCATATAAGTGATTCAAAATAGTATAATGCCAAAACGTTGCCCAGCCTTCATTCATTACTTGGGTTTGCTTTTGAGGATAAAAATATTGTGAGATTTTACGCACAATACGAATTATTTCTCGTTGCCAAGATTCCAGTAATGGCGCGTTTTTTTCTATAAAATACAAAATATTTTCTTGTGGCTCTGAAGGAAAATGACGCTCGTGTTTTTTAGTTTCCTGTTGATGTGAAGGTATTGTGCGCCAAAGTTCGTTCACTTGTGATTGTAAGTAATCTTCGCGCTCTTGTTGGCGTTTTTGTTCTTCAAATAAAGATATTTGCTGTGGGCGTTTATAACGATCAACACCGTAATTCATAAGTGCATGGCATGAATCGATTAGGTTTTCGACTTCATCAATGCCATGTTTTTCTTCGCAACGAGCAATATAATTTTTTGCAAATAATAGGTAGTCAATAATAGAGCTGGCATCAGTCCATGTTTTAAATAAATAATTACCTTTAAAAAACGAGTTGTGCCCGTAGCAAGCGTGCGCCATCACTAAAGCCTGCATTGGAAGGGTATTTTCTTCCATTAAATAAGCAATACAAGGATTCGAGTTTATGACAATTTCATAAGCCAATCCCATTTGTCCGCGTTTGTAATTTTGCTCAGTTTGAATAAATTTTTTACCATAAGACCAGTGACTATAGCCAATAGGCATACCAACACTGGAATAGGCATCCATCATTTGTTCTGCGGTGATCACTTCAATCTGATTAGGATAAGTATCGAGGCGATAATGTTCAGCCACGCGGGCAATTTCGTCTTGGTATTGTTGTAGTAATTCAAATGTCCAATCTGGCCCATCGCTCATTCGTTTATTGGTCATATAAATACCTCGCTGTACAGCCTAGGCTGCCCCTTGGTGTTGACGACTCTTCTTGAATAACTCACGGAAAATAGGGTAAATATCTTCAACATTGCGTATATGTTGAATAGCAAAGTTATTATGAGTTTGACAAATATTTTGATACTCACGCCATAGACTCTGATGGGCGCGGGTAGTGATCTCAATATAAGCGTAATAGCGAATGGTACTGAGCAACTTGTTGCGTAAGATCTCTGAGCATTGGGGAGAGTCATCAGCCCAATTGTCGCCATCTGAGGCTTGTGCTGCATACACATTCCACTCGCCAGCGTTATAACGCTCGGTAATTATCTCATTCATTAACTTCAGTGCGCTGGAGACAATTGTGCCGCCAGTTTCTTGGGAATAGAAAAACTCCTGTTCGTCGACCTCTTTGGCTTGGGTATGATGGCGAATATACACCACTTCAATGTCTTTATAACTGCGGGTCAAAAATTGATAAAGCAAAATATAAAAACGTTTTGCCATATCTTTGGTTGCTTGATCCATCGAGCCCGACACATCCATAATACAAAACATCACCGCTTTACTAGTTGGATGAGGCTGTTTTTCATAGTTACGAAAACGCAAATCGTAATTATCAATAAAGGGCACTGCACTGATGCGTTTTTGTAATGCGGCGATTTCTTGCTCCATTAATGCAATAGCAGCTATATCTGGTTCAGGCTCAGCCATTAATAGGCAAAGCTGTGCTTCAAGCTCTGCTAATTGACGCTTTTTACCCGCGCTCATCGCAACACGCCTTGCAAGTGAGCCCTGAAGTGAACGCACAATATCAATATTACTCGGCATACCATCACTACAAAAACCAGCACGATGAGTTTTCATTTGCACGAGTTTGTCTAACTGGTTTTGCTGTAAATTTGGCAGCTCTAAGTCTTCAAACAGTAAGTCTAGATACTCATCTTTAGAAATCGAGAAGACAAAGTCATCTTCGCCTTCACCAGAGTCACTCGCTTCACCTTCGCCGGCTCCACCACCTTGGCCACCTTGCGGGCGTTTAATTTTATCACCGGTTGAGAACTGATCGTTACCAGGATGAATTTGTTCTCTATCGCCCCCTTTACCTTGATGAAAAGTAGGTTCACCGATATCCCGTTGCGGAATTGAAATACTCTCACCGCTACTGGAATCAGTGACACTGCGTTTATTTATTGCATCTGACACCGCTTCTTTGATCTGTTTTTTATAGCGCCTGATAAAGCGTTGACGATTTAACGTGCTCTTATTCTTACCGTTCAGGCGACGGTCTATAAAATGCGCCATAAAGACCCCCTAAAAATACACAGCTGCGTGTTATTGCGATTTACGCACGCGTAAATACCACTCTGATAACAAACGAACTTGCTTTTGGGTATATCCTTTTTCCACCATACGATTGACAAAATCTTCATGTTTTTTCTGATCTTCTGCGGATGTTTTCGCATTGAAAGAAATAACGGGTAATAGTTCTTCAGTATTGGAGAACATTTTTTTCTCAATCACAGTGCGCAGTTTTTCATAGCTGGTCCACAATGGATTTTTACCGTTGTTGTGCGCCCGTGCACGCAATACAAAATTAACGATTTCGTTACGGAAATCTTTTGGATTTGAAATGCCGGCTGGTTTTTCAATTTTTTCAAGTTCGGCATTTAATGCTTCGCGGTTGAATAGCTGGCCGGTATCAGGGTCGCGATACTCTTGGTCTTGGATCCAAAAATCAGCATAAGTGACATAGCGGTCAAAAATGTTTTGCCCGTACTCAGAGTAGGACTCTAAATAAGCTGTTTGCAGTTCTTTACCAATAAACTCAACATACTGCGGGATTAAATAGCCTTTCAAGTGGCTTAAGTAGCGTTCTTCAACGTCGGCAGAGAATTGCTCTCGTTCAATTTGTTGCTCTAATACATAAAATAAATGCACTGGGTTTGCCGCTACCTCAAGTGTGTCAAAGTTAAACACGCGCGATAAAATTTTAAATGCAAACCGAGTTGATAGTCCGGTCATGCCTTCATCAACACCGGCATAATCTCGATACTCTTGATACGATTTAGCTTTAGGATCGGTGTCTTTCAAGCTTTCGCCGTCATATACCCGCATTTTTGAGTAGATACTGGAATTTTCGGGATCTTTTAACCGTGATAGCGTGGTAAATTTTGCCAATGTTTCCAGTGTGCCTGGCGCGCAAGGAGCATTATATAATTCACTATGTTCCAATAGCTTGTCGTAGATTTTTACCTCTTCAGATGCACGTAAACAATACGGCACTTTGACGATGTAAACACGGTCTAAAAAGGCTTCATTGTTCTTGTTGTTTTTAAAGGTCTGCCATTCTGATTCGTTTGAATGAGCCAAAATCATGCCATTAAAGGGCAGTGCACTAATACCTTCGGTGCCATTATAATTTCCCTCTTGCGTGGCTGTTAAAAGCGGATGCAATACTTTGATTGGCGCTTTAAACATCTCAACAAATTCCATTAACCCTTGATTTGCAAGACATAATGAACCGGAATAAGCATAAGCATCAGCATCGTTTTGAGCAAAATGTTCTAGTTTGCGAATATCAACTTTACCGACTAAAGCGGAAATATCTTGGTTGTTTTCATCCCCAGGTTCAGTTTTTGCAATAGCAATTTGATTTAAAATAGAGGGGTAGCGTTTTACCACTTTAAACTGGCTAATATCACCATTAAATTCAGATAAGCGCTTAGTGGCCCAGGGTGACATAATGGTTTTTAAGTAACGGGGCTTTATTCCGTATTCTTTTGCCATCAGCTCAGCATCTTCATTAGGATCAAAAAGCGCCAACGGGTGGTCATTGACCGGTGAGCCTTTAATTGAGTAAATAGGCACTTGTTGCATTAAATATTTTAGCTTTTCGGCAATCGATGATTTACCACCGCCTACAGGCCCAAGTAGATAAAGCACTTGTTTACACTCTTCAAGGCCTTGCGCAGCATGTTTTAGGTATGAAACGATTTGTTCAATTGCATCCTCCATACCGTAAAAATCATTAAAGGCAGGGTAACGTGCTACTACTCTGTTTGAAAATAATCGACTTAACCGTGCATCCTTTGAAGTATCGATCATTTTTGGCTCACCAATGGCCGCTAATAATCGCTCTGGTGCACTGGCATAAGCCGACTTATCAGTTTTACAAATCTCTAAGAACTCAGCGATACTATACTCTTCTTCTTGTGCCGCTTCGTATCGTGCTTGGTAATGCTCAAAAATACTCATGGAAACCTCCGAAAAACCTGCTTAAACTAGGTGCTTACAAATTAAAAAAGAAGCAAAGGTTATTTAAAGCTTAGTCACGAATTTGATTTTTTGTGCAATAAAATTAAAAATTTATGTTAGAAAACAAAAAAGACGCCGGAGCGTCTTTTAAATTGGGCTTGCTCAGAACGAGCAATCAATTATGCGAAGTTAGCGTTCGCGAATTCCCAGTTAACAAGCGACCAGAATGCTTTTAAGTAGTCTGGACGAACGTTACGGAAATCAATGTAGTAAGCATGTTCCCACAGGTCCACAGTCAGTATCGGTGTTACACCGTCTTGAGTTAGTGGCGTTGCAGCGTTAGAAGTATTAACGATGTCTAAAGAACCATCAGCTAATTTAACTAACCATGTCCAGCTTGAACCAAAGTTGTTTACTGCTTTATCATCAAAAGCTGCTTGGAATGCTTCAAAAGAACCCCATTTAGCATTGATAGCATCTGCAACAGCGCCTGTTGCTTCGCCACCGCCATTTGGAGATAGGCTGTTCCAGTAAAAAGTATGGTTCCAGATCTGTGCTGCATTGTTAAATACGCCACCTTCAGAAGAACATACGATTTCTTCAAGTGATTTACCTTCAAATTCAGTACCTGGGATTAAACCGTTAAGTTTAGTCACATAAGTATTGTGGTGCTTGCCGTGGTGAAACTCTAATGTTTCTTGTGAAATATGTGGCTCAAGTGCGTTAATTGCATATGGTAGTGACGGTAGTTCAAATGCCATTTTTTATCTCCATCTTCTTTTGGTTGATAGTTCAAATAGTAATAGTTAATGCCTGTTCAAACAGGGTAGTTACCTATACCAAATGAGATTATAGTGTTACTATAATTGTTGAGTATTTTACTCAAGTTTTAGCAAACAGCAATGCCAAACAGCAGTGCAAATGCAAGACTATTTCGATTGCGGCTTTATTTGCCCACTTTAAGATACATATATGAGGCTTAATGAAAATTTTTCAAGCCTTAATATGTTCAGCTATCGTCACTTTTGAGGTTGTAGATGGAAACCATTGATAAAATTAAACAGCAAATTTCTGAAAATCCAATTATCCTTTATATGAAAGGATCGCCTAAATTACCAAATTGTGGTTTTTCTTCACAAGCATCTCAAGCATTAATGTCATGCGGTGAACCGTTTGCCTATGTTGATATTTTACTAAATCCTGATATCCGAGCTGAATTACCAGCATATGCCAATTGGCCAACATTTCCACAACTGTGGGTTGATGGCGAATTAATTGGTGGTTGTGACATTATCATTGAAATGTTTCAACGTGGTGAATTACAACCACTGATCACCGAAACAGCAGCTAAATATAAAGAAGCTGGCGCTGAATAACGTTTATCAGCAAATCAACAAAAAGCCGCTTAATTGCGGCTTTTTTGTGATTGTTTGTTAGGACCGTGGGGCAGAATAACATGAACACTAAGCCCGCCGTGCTTACGATTGTGTAAGCTAATTTGACCATGATGCGCTTCGACTATTTCACGGCACAATGCTAACCCCAAACCACTACCAGCGACTTTAGTTGAATAAAATGGGATTAATGCATTGGCCATCACTTGCTCACTCATACCTTTACCTTGGTCGTTTACGCTGATATGTGTGCCTTTAATATTCTGTGTAACAGTGACACTTATATGTTCGCTTGCAGAGCCTGATTCGTGAGCATTTTTTATTAAGTTGATCAGTAGCTGCTCGACTTGAGTCGGATCAGCCAGTGTATGCACGTCATTACTTATATCGAGCATAAAACACCATTGATTTTGCAGTTGTGTGAGCAACACTTGCCAATTAATTGCGCTTGGCTGAGGAGTGGGCAGTTTGGCAAATTTGCCATAGCCTTGTACAAAGTCGTTTAAATGTTTGATGCGTTCAGAAATGGTAGCAAACACGCGGCTAAGTCTGGGTTCGTCTACTTTTTCACTGAGTAACTGGCCGCTGTGCAGCATTGACGACATGGGACCCAGAGAGTTATTAAGTTCGTGACTAATGATCCGAATGACCTTTTTCCACACCTCCACTTCTTGACGGCTAAGTTCGCGGGTGAGTTGTTTAAAGACATATAAGTAATGGTATTGATTGTTAAGTAATAACTTACCGGTTGATAAATGCCACGCTTGAGATTCTTGGTCTTCAGTATCTAGCGTAAATAAACCATCACTACCGCGCGTTAAAGCATTGTTTAACTGTGGATGAGCATTTTCAAGCAGGTGTGCAAACTGACTCCCTTCAAGCGCTGTTTTGGCATTAAAAAGGTCTCGGGCACTGTAGTTACTATAAACAATAAAGCCTTTATCATTTTTTAAAATAACGGCTTGGGGAGAGCTTTGTAGCACTTTATCAAGCATCAGCTCGCGCTGATAGAGCCATTGTTTCTCTTGGCGTAATTGCTTTGCAGTTTGATTATACAATTGACACAAGCGGCCTAATTCATCGTTACCGTTATAAGCTAGTAAGGTGGCTAATTCACCGTCTTTAAAATTAAGCAAACCAGTTTCAAGTGAGTGTATGCCTTGCACCAGAGTGCGGCTGAGCCGAAAAGATAAATAACTTGCCAGCAGTGATGTGAGCAGCGTTGTTATTAGTAGTGAAGGCCAGCTTAAATGGGTTAACCAGCAGATGAGCCAAACAGGAATAAGTGCAGAGATGTTACATATCAGCACTATTTTACGAGTGAGAGACAGTGCCGGTTTATTTTTTTCCATTAGTAATCAATCTCAAATTTCTGCAAACGGCGGTATAGTGCTTGACGACTTAAACCAAACTGTCTGGCAACTTTTGCGATCACTCCTTGGTGCTGACGCATAGCTTGTTCTAGTTCTACTCTACTGGGTTCTTGTTTAGCAAAGTTAGTGTGCAGCGGTTGCGATTGTAGAGCAAAATCATCGAGGGTAATGTCGCCATTAGGTTTGAGTACGGCTGCGCGTTTACAGGCATTTTCTAGCTCACGAACGTTGCCGGGCCAATTGTGCGCGAGTAATCCTTGCTCTGTTGTAAGCGATAATTCGCGCTCGCCTAAGAAGTGTTTAGCAAGCGCTAAAATGTCATCTGGTCTTTGCGCTAAACTGGGTAAATTTAGCTCAATCACGTTGAGGCGATAATATAAGTCTTCTCTAAATCGACCTGCATGAATAGCCGCTTTTAAATCTTCATTGGTAGCTGAAATAACCCGAACATTTACTTTTTGTGTTTTTGTTGAACCGAGTCGTTCAAACTCACCAGTTTGTAACACGCGCAGTAGTTTCATTTGCCCTGATAATGGCAGGTTACCAATTTCATCTAAAAATAGCGTACCACCATCAGCTGCCTCAAAGCGACCAATTCGCTGTTTGGTGATGCCAGTATAAGCACCCGCTTCAGCGCCAAATAATTCGGCTTCAATTAAATCATGGGGCAGGGCTGCGGCATTGATGGTCAAAAACGGGGCATGGTTTAAGTGAGAATTGGCTTGAATAATTTGTGCAATGCGTTCTTTACCACTGCCATTTGCACCTGTTATTAGCACAGAGACATCTGACTTAGCGACTTGTATTGCCATATTGAGAATTTTTTCCATGGCGGTACTTTGATACACTAAACCAACTAGGTTGGCATCGGCTAAACTTGATGTTCGCTCTTGCTGGTGGCGCGCATACATTACATTTTGTTGTTTTGCTTGGCCAAGTTCGATTAAGTTATTAACACAGGTGAGGAGCTTGCTATCGTCCCATGGTTTAGGTAAGTAATCAGCGGCGCCGGCTTTGACTAGCTCTATGGCGCTGGCCAGTTCAGTCCACGCGGTGATCAAAATAATCGGTAAGTGCGGGTTGAGAGCTCTTAGTTGATAAAACAACGCTTTACCTTCTTCGCCAGAGGTGGTGTCATTACTAAAATTCATATCTTGAATAACCAGCGCGATACGTTGGTATTGCACTATTTGTAAGGCTTCAAGCTGCGTTTTTGCAGTCACAACCTGATAGTCATGAATTTCTAACAATAATGACAAGGCTTCTAATATGGCAGGGTTGTCATCGACAATAAGTATTTTTTCCATGTGAATTTAATCGCTGTTTTTGTTATCTTTATTTCAAAATGCTACACGGTATTAAACCAGTGTAGCATAGGTTGGGAGCTGCTTTATATTGTTCGCGTGGCGATACTCGGTGATATGTTGGCGGCACGTTTTGCAGGGCCAAACACTGCAAGTAAGCTCATAACAAACACCATAATGGCAGTGCCTGCGATATAGCTCGGTGGCAGTGCGGCAATTGAAAAGTGCTGCATTAACAATTGCCCAAGTAATAAAGCTGCGATACAACCTAAGATTAAACCAACACCACAGATCATCGCATTTTCAACTAAAAAATAGTAAATAATAGCTGATTTTCTGGCACCTAATGCACGGCGAGTGCCAATTTGTTTAGTGCGTTTGCTGATATTAAATAAAGTTAAGCCAAAGATACCTAGTGCGGTGACTAATACTAAAATAGTGATCAGCACAATCAGCATACGCATCATGAGTTTATCTGCAGCAACATATTGATTTTTGAGTTCATCTAGACCTTTTATATTATTGATCACCCGTTTGCTGTAATTTTTTAGCATCAGGTTTTCAACTTCTTTCATCACTGCATCACGTTGGTCTGGTTTGGTTCTAACCACAAATTGGGCAAGACTCTTTGCATTAATATATGGGATGAATGCAAGATTATCTGGGCGGCTGTCTTTAAGCCATGGGCTCATCATTTTTTCAACTACACCAATAACTTTCAAAGGCGTTTCACCAAAATAAATGGTTTGACCTAAACCATTTCCTTTAGGAAATAACTCATTGAGTAAGGTTTGTGAAACGATTGTAACACTCGGTCGTTTATCAACGTTATTTGTTACTAATACTTCATCTTCGCTAAAATTTCTACCCATAACTAGGTTTACACCGTAAGTGTTGATCCCATGATCATCAATAAAAAAATAAGCAGTTCTTACCGACAGGCCTTCTTGCGGGGCTGGTTTTAAACTAAAATCAGATGCGCTACCACCTCCAGATAAAGGAATGCTACTGCTCATTGCAGCATCAATGACTTCTGGTAAGGACCTTAGCATAGTTTCATCAAGCTCAATCTGCTGATTTATATCAACATCTTGTCCAAAGGTCATCACGTTGAATTTAAAAATATCGTGTTCAGGGTAGCCAGTGTCTTGATTTAAAAAAGCGACTCTATCTTGGATAATAAATGCCGCATTACTAACGATTGCTGTGGTTATGGCAATTTGAATTAAGAGTAATATTGCCCCGACTTTTGAGCGGCAAAGAGCATGAAATATAGGTTTGATTTCTAACATAATAAGGCTCCTTATTGGCTCTTGAGGTAAATTGCAGGGTTGGTTTTACACACTAACCAAGCAGGATAAAGTCCGGCTACGATGCAGGTTGTTATAGCGATAATAGGTGCACTGAGTAACATGGTGATATCCATGGTGGCTAAGCTTTCATAGTAACTGTAGCTTTGTCGCACAGCGAGTAAACCAACTTGTGCTATCACAATACCAAGCAAGCCACCTAAAGCCCCAAGCATGGCTACTTCAACTAGATGCTGTAAAAAAACTTGTCGTTTACTGGCTCCTAGTGCTCGGCGCACACCTACCTCCGGTGCCCGACGCAAAAACTTAGCGAGCAATAAACCAAGGATATTGGCTAAGCACACAGCTAAAAACATAAAGCTTAAGCCGACCAATATTTTGTTGTCTTCACTAACCACATTGTTGTATTGCATCCATTGGTTTACATCGCGTAGTTTGTATTCAAGTACTTTACGCTTAAAACGTCCTAATTTTTGTTGTTCTTGCATATAAGCTAATAAATAGTCTGCGTATGCTTGTTTTTGTTTGGCGTCAGATAATAGTGCCCAAAATTGGATCCAAACTTTTTCTGACTGCAGCTTGTCAGCAAATGTTCGCGTGTTTTCATGTTTCCACCCATTGGTATTACCCCACGTTACTACTTCATTAGCCTTAACTAAACTAAAAGGTAGGAATAATTCTTCGGGTTCATTAAATGCGCCATTGTTTAAATCGTAATATTTAGTCGTTAGCTGCCAATGTGCGATAACCCCGACAACTTCATAACTGAGATCATCCAGATAAATCACCTTACCTACAGAGTTTTTACCTGCAAATAATTTGTCATTGAGCTTTTCGCTGATCACCACCACGGATGCCGCTGTCTGTTCTTGTTGCGAAGACCAGCTTCCACCATAAATAAATGATAAATTAAATAGGCTAAAAAAATCGGGAGTGGTTAAACGTGCTTCACCTATAAATGGTTTAATGATGTCTGAATCTATATGCACCGAAAATCCAGAGCGCATCATGGCAATTTTATGCTCAGGTATTGGCGCATTCTGTAAATTAACCGCATCTTGATAGGTCAGTTGTGACGGCAGGTTATCTTTAGTCCACCACGTATTGCCATCATCCATTATTTGTAATTGCACAGTATAAAGTTGATTGCTTTTTTCGGGAATAGGATCCGCCGACATCATATGATAAACGCTTAAACTGGTCATGGTTACACCAATCCCAATAGCAATGGCTAGCACCATTAACATGCTTACCAGTGGTGTGCGCTTAAAACTACGCCAACTTAAATCGAGGTAATGTAATAGCATAAGTTACGCTCCAGCCACATTTTTTAGGTTTTGCGCGCCTTGATACAAGGTAAAGTCGGCAAGTTGACCATCAACCACTTGAATATTACGAGGTGCTCTGCGGGCAAGTTCTGGGTCATGAGTCACCATAATGATGGTCGCGCCGTCACGGTTAATTTGCTCCAGCAATTCCATCACTTGACGTGCCATTAAGCTGTCTAGGTTACCTGTTGGTTCATCGGCTAATAAAAAGCGCGGCTCACCGGCGAGGGCGCGGGCAATCGCTACCCGTTGCTGTTGACCACCTGATAACTGTTGCGGCAAATGTTTAGCGCGTGAAGCTAGACCTACTTGTTCTAAGCACTGTTCAATACGACGTTTACGCTCGCTTGCTTTAATACCTCGGTAGCGCAGTGGCACTTCAATGTTTTCATATAAATTTAAATCAGGGATCAGGTTGAAGCCTTGGAAAATAAAACCAATTTTTTGATTGCGACAATCCGCTCGTTGATTGTCGTTCAGTTTGCCAACATTAATACCATCGAGCAGATATTCACCACTGCTAAAAGGTTCTAACATGCCTGCGATATTTAAAAAGGTGGTTTTCCCGGAGCCACTAGGGCCAGTTACAGCGATAAATTCGCCTTCTTCTACTTGTAAGTTAAAGTCGCGTAATGCATGGGTTTGCACCATTTCTGTTTGATACAGTTTACTAATATTGTTCATTTTAAGCATGAGTTGATCCTTGTAATATGGTTGTTCTTATCTCAGTAATAATGTTGGCGCTTGTTTAAAGTTATCGTAACTGGAGATGATCAGCTGATCGCCTGAGCTAACACCTTGTAGCAATTCTATTGCGTTGATGCTGCTTGCCCCGGTTGTGATATTTACCAGTTGTGCGGTGTCGCCGATAACTTTGTAAACCTGCGTACCACCTTGCTGCATAAACGCACCGCGTTTGATTTGTAAAACGTCATCACGATTTTCTAATAAAATGCGCGCTGTTAATCGCTGGTTTTGGCGAATGCCTTTTAGCTCTTCGTCAAAGCGTACTCGAGTAGTTACTTCACGATTGTTAACTTCCGGCGAAATTGCCGACAACACACCAGTCACTTTTTTTGCCCCGAGTGTGAGCTCAACTTCCATTCCTAAACCGAGTTCGTTGGCGTAACTTTCAGGTACTTGCAGTTGTGCTTCAAAATTACTTAAATCAACCAGCGTCATTAACGGCTGACTTTGGGTAACGGCTTCTTTTTGTTGTACAAGCAGGTTACCAACAATACCGGTGACGCTGGCTTTAATAGTTAAGTTTCTGACTTGACGATTTAAATCATCAACGATCAGTTGTTGGCGAGCGAGATCGCGCTCTGCAGCTTTGAGTTCAAATGCGAGTGTATCTTTAGCAAGTTCAACTTCTTGTTGAGCGTGTTTGTAAGAAAGCTTGGCTCGGGCAAGATCATCAACTGCTTTTTCTAAATCAATTTGGCTGATCAAGTTTTTTTCGATAGAAAGCTTAGCACGGCGATTTTCCCTGTCTGCTGCATTGAGCTCTACTTGGGCGAGATCAAGCGTTTTGGTTAAGCTTAACTTTTGTCGGCGTGCTTCTAAGTGCTTACGTTGTAATTCACCATCAAGGCGGGCTAACACCGATTGTTGCTGTTTTAGTTCATTATTGAGTTCTGGGCTATCGACTAAAGCAATAATGTCATCTTTATTTACTTTATCACCGGCTTTAACTTGTAAATCCACATATCCACGTTCTGGGCTATAAACCTTAGGAGCATTTGCAGCAACAATTTTACCGCTGGCGGCTACATCACGTACTAAACGACTAATATTAACGGTAGCAATCTGTAAAGAAGCCCGGTCAACAGAAATACTGCCTTGATTGTTACCCATAAATGCTTGTGCACATAAAGCAAGTACGGCAAGTGATAGCGCCAGCACTATTAATGGTTTTTTGTAACTGCGTCTTTGCGTAATACTTACATCTTGTCCGCTGGTATCTTTTATCATGAGTGATCCTTAGCTATGTCTATTCTCGCAGTAAGTGATCATCAAGCTCACTACTAAGACAGTGATTGGTGAAACTAAAAATAAACTGAGAATAAACATAAGTTGTGTCCTGTAATTATCTTTTAATGTTTATTCGAATATCATGCCACTATTTAATGTCATGATTTTAATGAAATAATTATTTATTTTTAAATTATTTGGTGTCCGCGGACATAAATTGTGTCCGCTGCGGACACTTTACTATGGCGGCTAAGAAGCTGCCGCAGGCGTCAACAGGGTGAGCAAGCTAAAAACTTACTAACTAGCGTAAATTATGCAAAATGTGACTGTTGTGATGATAATTATGCATTAATTAGTGGCTTTAAATTTACCCATAAAAAGACACTGGAAAGAGTATTTACTCTAATGCGCACTGTGGTATCGACCTTGAACGACAACAAAGAGATTCAATAAAAAAGAAAGCATTTATTTTCGCTACATAACTCAGTGAATATTTATTCATTTTTACTCTGGTTTACGTTAACGTAAACTGCAGGTTTGCAGAGCGGTTATTTTACAACTTGTTAAATATGACACCAGTGTCATAAAAAAATAACGGGTAAAATATCGCTAAATGTTAAAAATAGGCATGAAATAAAAAGATTGTGTTGTGGTGAGAAATATTCAAGAATGTGAATATGTATTCAAGGCGCTATTGACTCAATGTACAATTGGCGATAGTTTTGACTGTCTGCTAGCAAACCGTCGAGAAGGTCATTCATAGCTAGCTGTTGTAGCAAGGGGAGGGGTCTATGTTATACGACTCAAAATTAGAAAAAGATAATTGTGGCTTTGGCTTAATAGCCCAAGTTAATGGTCAGGCAAGTCATCGTTTAATTCGAACAGCGATCACTGGCTTAGACCGTATGGAACACCGTGGTGGTATTTCTGCCGATGGTAAAACAGGCGATGGCTGTGGCTTATTATTACAAAAGCCAGATAGCTTTTTTCGTGCTATTGCCGCTGAAAAAAATTGGCACTTGGGTAAAAATTATGCCGTTGGCATGATTTTCCTAAACTCAGATCCAGTACTTGCGCAAGCTGCAAAAGATATATTGAGTGAAGAACTCGAAAAAGAAACCCTCAATATTCAAGGTTGGCGAATTGTGCCAACAGATGAATCATGTTTAGGGCCAATTGCAATAAAGCAGTTACCTAAATTTGAACAGATTTTTGTTAATGCACCAGAAGGCTGGCGCCCAAAAGATTTAGAGCGTCGTTTATACGTTGCGCGCCGTCGTGCTGAAAAGCGTTTAAGCGAAGATGAAGGCTTTTACATTGCCAGCTTGTCAGGGTTAGTAACTATCTACAAAGGCTTAATGATGCCGGTGGATTTGCCTAACTTCTATTTAGATTTAGCCGATATCCGCATGACCAGCGCAATTTGTGTATTTCACCAACGTTTTTCAACTAATACACAACCGCGTTGGCCTTTGGCTCAGCCGTTCCGCTATTTAGCGCATAACGGTGAAATCAACACCATACAAGGTAACCGCCAGTGGGCTCGTGCTCGTTCATATAAGTTTGCATCGCCGCTTATTCCAGATTTGCAATCAGCAGCACCCTTTGTCAATGAAACCGGCTCAGATTCATCAAGCCTAGATAATATGCTTGAGTTGTTTTTAGCTGGTGGCATGGATTTATTTCGTGCTATGCGAATGCTAGTACCACCTGCATGGCAGAAAAACCGTGCGATGGATGATGACTTACGTGCATTTTACGACTTTAACTCTATGCACATGGAACCATGGGATGGCCCAGCTGGTATTGTGATGTCTGATGGGCGTTTTGCTGCGTGTAACTTGGACCGTAATGGTCTGCGTCCTGCACGTTATGTGATCACTCAAGATGGCTTTATTACCCTAGCTTCTGAAGTGGGTATTTGGGATTACACTGCGGATGAAGTGGTTGAGAAAGGCCGTGTTGGCCCTGGTGAGCTGTTAGTTATTGATACTCAGTTAGGTAAAATTTGGCACTCAGACGAAATTGATCGCGACCTTAAATCTCGCCACCCATATAAAGCATGGCTTGAGGCCAATGTTAAGCGCTTAACGCCGTTTGAGCAGCTATCAGAGCAAGATGCGGGCAACCGTTCATTTGATGATGAAACATTACTGAAATATCAAAAAATGTTTGGTTACACCAATGAAGAACTTGATAGCGTTATTCGCGTAATGGGTGAAATTGGTCAAGAAGCAACCGGTTCTATGGGGGATGACACGCCATTTGCAGTGCTTTCTGAAGGTAACCGTTCATTGTTTGATTACTTCCGTCAAAAGTTTGCGCAAGTAACTAACCCGCCAATCGATCCACTGCGTGAAAACCATGTAATGTCGCTGGCGACCTGTATCGGTAGTGAGCAAAACGTGTTTAACGAGACCACCGGCCACGCTAAGCGTCTACAGTTTGATACTCCAATTCTAATGTATGCAGACATGCAACAATTATTGAGCGCTGATCAGGCTCATTACAGCTATTGCAAAATCGATATCACCTACAGCAAAGAAGAAGGCCTTGGTGATGCAGTAATCCGTATTTGTGACGAAGCGCAAGAAAAAGCAGCTGGTGGCTGTGTCATGTTGTTTTTGAGTGACCGTAATTTTGATGAGAATAAATTACCAATTCCTGCCGCTATGGCTGTTGGAGCGGTACAAAAGCGTTTAGTTGATAACAATTTACGTTGTGAATCAAATATCATCATTGAAACAGGTAGTGTCCGTGACGCGCATCAATTTGCGGTATTAATTGGTTTTGGTGCAACGGCAATTTACCCGTACTTAGCATATGAATCACTGGTTGCGATGAGCGACTCTAAAGTGATCAACAAGAGCTATTGCCAAGTTACGCTTGCTTATCGTAATGCAATCAACAAAGGCTTGTACAAGATCATGTCAAAAATGGGCATTAGTACCGTGGCATCGTATCGTTGTTCAATGTTGTTTGAAGCAGTTGGTTTGTCGGATGCAATTGTTGATACCTGTTTTAATGGTGTGGCAAGTCGCATTAAAGGCGCGTGTTTTACTGATTTTGATGATGACCAACGCAAGTTACATACTTTGGCATTAAGTAAACGTAAATTACTCAGCCATGGCGGCTTATTAAAGTATGTGCATGACGGCGAGTATCACGCGTACAACCCAGACGTCATTCAAACGTTACAAAAAGCGGTGCGCTCAGGCGAATATTCTGATTACAGCGTATACGCAGATCTTGTTAATAAGCGCCCAATTGCCACATTACGTGACATGCTTGCACTGAAACTGCCAGCAGAAGGGATCAGCATTGATGATGTTGAGCCAGCAACTGAGCTATATAAGCGTTTTGACTCGGCGGCAATGAGTATCGGTGCTTTATCGCCAGAGGCGCATGAAGCGCTTGCAATTGCGATGAACCGCTTAGGTGGCTGTTCAAATTCAGGTGAAGGCGGCGAAGACAAACTACGCTATGGTACCGAGAAAAACTCACGTATCAAGCAAGTTGCATCAGGTCGTTTTGGGGTAACACCACATTACTTACGCAGTGCTGACGTTATTCAAATTAAAGTAGCGCAAGGTGCAAAACCAGGTGAAGGCGGGCAATTGCCGGGCGAAAAAGTAACCCCGTATATTGCTAAGCTTCGTTACTCGGTACCGGGGGTGACCTTAATTTCACCTCCACCGCATCACGATATTTATTCGATTGAAGATTTAGCTCAGCTTATTTTCGATTTAAAACAAGTAAACCCTAAAGCGTTGATCTCAGTAAAACTAGTATCAGAGCCAGGTGTGGGCACAATCGCCACTGGTGTTGCTAAAGCATATGCTGATTTAATTACTATTTCAGGCTATGACGGCGGTACTGGCGCAAGCCCGCTAACGTCGGTTAAATATGCGGGTAGCCCGTGGGAGCTTGGTCTTGCTGAAACACAACAAGCGCTGGTTGAAAACGGTTTACGTCATCGTATTCGTTTGCAAACTGATGGTGGTTTAAAAACCGGCCTTGATATCATCAAAGCAGCTATTTTAGGTGCAGAGAGCTTTGGTTTTGGTACGGGTCCTATGGTTGCGCTTGGTTGTAAGTACCTGCGTATTTGCCACCTAAATAACTGTGCAACCGGTGTAGCAACGCAAGACGAAACATTGCGTCAAAAACATTTCCATGGCCTACCAGAAATGGCGATGAACTACTTTAAGTTTATTGCTCAAGAAGCCCGTGAAATTATGGCAAGCCTAGGGGTTGCCAAACTAACAGACTTAATCGGTCGTCTTGATTTACTCGAAGCGATTGAAGGTAAAACTGCAAAGCAGCAAAAAATTGACTTATCGTCAGTGATTGCACAGCCGAATAACCCAACTGGTGAAACCTTATACTGCAGCGCACCTAATACGTCACATTATTTAGGTAAGTTGAATGAAACCTTACTTGCTAAAGCTCAACAAGCAATTGATGAGATCAGCGGTATTTCACTGGTCAGCCGTATTTGTAACACTGACCGTTCAGTGGGCGCGATGTTATCGGGTTATATAGCCGATAAGCATGGCAATCAAGGCATGGCAGCTGATCCTGTCTCGATTGAGTTACACGGAACCGCTGGTCAATCATTTGGTGTATGGAATGCTGGTGGCCTAGAAATGACCCTAGTCGGCGATGCTAACGATTACGTAGGCAAAGGCATGGCGGGCGGTAAGCTGGTTATTCGCCCACCACTGGGTTCGTCATTTGAAAGTCACAAAGCGACCATCGCAGGTAATACCTGTTTATATGGTGCAACGGGTGGCAAGCTGTTTGCTGCAGGTTGTGCGGGAGAGCGTTTTGCGGTTCGTAACTCAGGCGTGCAAGCGGTTGTTGAAGGCGTAGGTGATAATGGCTGTGAGTACATGACCGGTGGCGTAGTTTGCGTGTTGGGCAATGTAGGCGTGAACTTTGGTGCAGGTATGACCGGTGGCTTTGCCTATATTTTGGATGAGCGTAATGACTTTGAAAAACGCATTAATCCAGAGCTAGTCGAAGTGGTGCTGTTAGATGAGCTAGCGTCACACCAAGAGCATTTGCGTGGTCTAATTGCTGAGCATTTAGAACTAACAGGCTCAAGCCGTGCAGAAACTATTTTAGCCAGTTTTGAAACGTATTTACCAAAATTCAAACTAGTTAAGCCAAAATCAAGTGATGTGAAAAGTTTACTCGGGCATCGCGCTCGTAGTAGTGCTGAACTTCGTGTTCAAGCACAGTAAGGGGGTAGTATGAGCGAGAATGTATATCAATTTATAGACGTGCAGCGGGTTGATCCCCGCAAAAAGCCAATTTCGTCACGTAAAAAATCATTTGTTGAAATTTACGAACCCTTTTCAGAGAAGCAAGTAAACTCACAAGCGGACCGCTGCCTAGATTGTGGTAACCCGTATTGTGAATGGAAATGCCCAGTGCATAACTATATCCCACAGTGGTTAAAGTTAATTCGTACTGGCCGTATTCTTGAAGCTGCGGAGCTATCACACCGCACAAATAGTTTACCAGAAGTGTGTGGCCGGGTGTGCCCGCAAGATCGTTTGTGTGAAGGTTCATGTACATTAGACGAAGAGTTTGGTGCAGTAACAATCGGTAATATTGAAAAATACATTACTGATACTGCATTTAAAATGGGCTGGAAGCCTGATATGTCGTACGTGGTATGGACCGATAAAAAAGTAGCTATCATCGGTGCCGGCCCTGCAGGCCTAGGTTGCGCTGATATTCTAGTGCGTAATGGTGTAAAACCAGTGGTATTTGACCGTCATCCAGAAATTGGTGGCTTGCTTACTTTTGGTATTCCATCGTTCAAACTTGAAAAACAAGTCATGCAAAAACGTCGTGAAATTTTCACCGAAATGGGGGTTGAGTTTAAACTTAATACTGAAGTCGGTGTTGATATCACAATGGATGAAATATTGGCCGAATACGACGCAGTATTTTTGGGAGTGGGGACTTATCAAAGCATGCGTGCTGGCCTTGAAAACGAAGATGCACCAGGTGTACATGATGCATTACCGTTCTTAATCGGTAATACCAACCGCGTAATGGGCTATGATGAGTCTAATCAAGCTTATCTTGATATGGCTAACCAAAAGGTTGTGGTACTTGGTGGTGGTGATACCGCGATGGACTGTGTACGTACTTCAATTCGTCAAGGTGCGGAAAAAGTAATCTGTGCTTATCGTCGTGATGAAGAAAACATGCCAGGTTCAAGACGTGAAGTGAAAAACGCCAAAGAAGAGGGCGTTGAATTTACTTTTAACGTGCAACCAACCGGTATCGTACTAAACGACAACGGCCATGTTGCAGGCGTACAAATGGTAAAAACCCAAATGGGTGAACCAGATGAAAAAGGCCGCAGCCGCGCAGAAGTAGTACCTGGCTCAGAACATGTGATTGAAGCCGACCAAGTAATAATGGCATTTGGTTTCAAACCACACAAAATGGATTGGTTAGAAAAGTACGATGTAGAGATAAATCACTGGGGCGGCATTAACGCACCAGAGCAAGGTGAATTTACCCATCAAACAACTAACCCTAAAATCTTTGCTGGCGGCGATATAGTGCGCGGCTCAGATTTAGTAGTCACAGCAATCTTCGAAGGGCGTAACGCCGCCGAAGGGATCATGGACTACTTGAAAGTGTAACGTTTTAAAGGTTTAAGAATGTAAAAAGCAAGCCAGATGGCTTGCTTTTTTTATGGCTTGGATAGTAGAGTTTTAAGCGCTAAGTCGTAAGTTTTAAGTTTACTCGGTGTTAAATTAAGCAACGTAGGTAGGGTGACAACTAAACCCAACGAAAAAATAGCTAACCAGTTAACACAGGCAAGAGGAACTAAGAAATGATAGACCCTTTTCTTTTGATGATATAATTCTGAATTGCGATGATACTCAGAAACAAAGCTGAAGATTATTTATCATGCTGCTGCCTTTTAATACACTTTGTTTATGGTCAGAATTGCGCGGTGACTGAGTATCGTTAATTCCCCTCTCACATTTTACGCCCAATTAGATTAGTGTTGGCACTATGGTGATAAATGAATTGTTTTTATTGAAAAAGATAAATTAAAAAATAATGATTTTAGTTATTTAAAAAAGTGATGCAGGTTAAGCTACATATGGATGAACCCAAGAAAAAATTAAAGCAGCATTTAGAGACGTATACACCGACTTGTATTGCTATTTTTAAACGCTTTATTTCGAAGTACGAAATCACGATGAAAAATGAGACCGGACGTGTAGAGTGTATTTGCGAAGTGTTTGATGAGCATAAGTTAGCGCTGACATTTATTACCTGTACTGATATGGCAAACCATAGCCAAGTGCTTGAGGATTGCGATGAAGCTTTTATGGCGAAACATGAGTTTATCAGTCGCGAATATCATGCACAGTATATGGCTTATTTAAAACAGTATATTGCAAAAAATGATATTGATGAAGATGAGTGTGATGCTTATGATAGTATCAGCGAACCCATTATTATTGAATGGCTGTCGCAATGTTGGTTGATGGCTAATAACGATAATAACTCAGACTATAATCTTTTTTATTTTATACACCGTTATCCAAATGAACCG
The DNA here is from genome assembly GCF_014163545.1 of Pseudoalteromonas sp. SR45-6. NCBI lineage: Bacteria > Pseudomonadati > Pseudomonadota > Gammaproteobacteria > Alteromonadales > Pseudoalteromonadaceae > Pseudoalteromonas > Pseudoalteromonas sp. SR45-6. The sequence continues at coordinate 3,030 of NZ_JACJDM010000055.1, read as the reverse complement.
ATAATAAACTTAGTTAATCAAGAAAAATTATCGCTATATGAGTTAAATAGTGATAGGTAGATAACGTGTGTGTTTGGGCTCATATAATAACAATAGGTTGAGTGTATGAATCTTATGAAAAATGTGATGAAACTGACTTTTGATAATATCACCTTATCTATAACACAAGAATGCCAGTTTTTTCGATATAAGAGCAAAGCGCCATATGGTTATAAATCCCAACTCATAGCTTGCATACTTAATAGTCCCGCTGTTTCCTGTTGATCCATATCATCCTTATACATTTGCCTAGCTATAGTGAATACTTCATAAGTTAGGCCGTAGCTTCTTACGTATTCTATAAAATCTAGTAACTCAAACTTATCTACGTCGCCGTTTATTAGTTTATCTTTAAAAAACTGTATATCGTCATCCATCTAGTTCTCTTTTAATTAGCACATAACAAAAACATCAAAATGATTTAGTACGTTTTTGCAATTGTTAAGGATGTTTATTATTATCACTTAGTTAAATATTAAAGATAAGCTAAATTTATGTGTTTGATACTTTTATATTTGAATATGAGTATAGTATTACAAAATGGAGCTAACTTTACAGCTAGTAAATACTTGTCATTAGTGACTGAATAGTGATTTTTATCAATGTTACTACAACCAACTTACATCTCATTGTGAAATTCACTAATTTTTCTACTGTTAAGTAGGCAGCTTTTCAACGTAACTAATTATCAGTTATACTGATAATGAAATTCAATGATTATCAGTAATCTAAGCAGGATTAATAATCCTTAGTTTTGCTCCTTCGTTGTATATTCAACTAATAATTTCTGCTTGTAAACGAGGTTTGACAAAGGAGTCAATTATGAAAAGTCGTGAAGTTTCGCACTTTTTTCTTGGAAGAGTTTCTGATCATTCAAAATACAATTCCTTCCTTGAAGAGCGTTATGGTTTTGATGATGATATTCCTCTTTCAAAATTTTGCGAATCACAGGGAGAAGTTTTTATCGATCATGACTTCATGGAAATTGGATCAAGAGATCAGGAGTCTTCATTAGAAACTTTTTTTAAGCCGTATTCATATTCTGAGCATTGGTTGCATGATGTTATTAAAACAGCAGAGGAATTTGAATTATTAGATGCTAACGTGCTTCTATTTTTATCAAAGGAAGAAATTGATAGGCCAAGAACAGTCAAAGGTGATGGATTTGAATTGATATATATGGGTGAGTTTAGTTATCCCACTTAAAGTATGGAGAGCTATTCGGATAGCAATTTTATAAATATGGCTAAATAGCTTTTATGGTTTTAAAAAGATGTTAGCCTACCTTAAATTTCGAGTTTTTTGGTGTACTCAAACTTGAACTTTGATACCGTTGCAAGTCTCTCTGGAGTATAAATAGTTTTATATGTATTGGGGTAGTATGAAATATTTCTCAAGTATTATGGCGTTGTTAATTTCGTTTCACCTTATTGCTCAAGAAATTAAAGTTAATTCAGGAATTTATTCAGACTACTATCATATAAAATATGAAATTACTTCAGGCAAGTATTCTGTAAACACTGAATATGGATTCAATAAAGGGGGTCAATTTGAAGTGTTTGTGCCAAAAGAGTACTTTCCGATCACGGCGCCAATGTGCAAAAAAAATATCATAATTCGTATGCCTTACTCTAAGTCTGAAAAACGTAAACGTGCTCTTTACAACGCACTATTATTATCAAAAACGATGACCGTTATATTAGAGCTAAATCCGTATGTTAAAGTCTTACAAAAAGAGCCATTACAGGTTGAGTTAGAAAACTGTAATGTATTTTTTAGGCATAAAGCGGGGGATTACTTTGATCAGCTCTAAAATACGTGATAGATAATTCACGCGGTTGATGCTTTACACACTTGAAAGTCTCTTAGTTTCTGTGTGAGTTAAAATTACTCAAAGATGACTTTAAGTCGTATATTTGATTAACTTACTTGATATATTTGACATAAATTTTAAGTGGAAACTTATATAAAAATTAGGATCGTAATGGAAAACTTAACGAATGAATCTTACACTTTTAAAGATATCGACGACAAAATTTTAATTTTAGATTATATAGGGGATTCAAAAGACGTTGTTATCCCTGATTATATTAATAACAAACCTGTGGTTGCAATTATGCGTGAAGCGTTTGACAATAAAAAGCTTGAAGCTGTTGTGTTACCAAAGTATTTAGAATTTATAGATGAAGATGCCTTCTATCAAAACCAAATTAAAGAAATTGTTATTCCTGCTAGCGTTATAAAAATTGGTGGTGGGGCATTTGGACGTAATAAAATAGAAAAGCTGACTATTGAAGCGGAAATAGATTCTCTTCCTATGTTTTGTTTTGTCGGGAATAACATAGAAAACTTGACTATACCGGCTTCTGTAACGTCAATTAGTAATGACTGCTTCGGTGAAAATAAATATCTTAAAAAAGTTACTTTGCCTGAATGTTTATTAGAGGATAAAAAGAATATATTTTATGGTTGTGATATCGACAACATTACTTTTATTCCAATTTAAAGAGCTCGATTTATAGAAAGACGAAGGTCTATAACTCTTTGTTGCCTACATGGATGTGGGTAAGGGACGCGGTAGTTTAATTGCTCGATTTTTTACTTGGCCCACCAGGTTATAAATCTCGCGCCGCGATTACCCCCATATTATAATGCTGGTTTAGCGCCAAATGAATCTGAGGTTAGATACCAAGATTCTAAAACTGTGGCCAAAATTTGTTGACCACTACAGGGGTCAGTGAGCGACTGGCAATAGCATGCGGTATCACCAGTACCACAAGTAGGCGCTTGGAAGCGAAGGCCCTTGTAGAAGCTCAAAAACAAAAGGAATTAACATTGTGCTAGGCAATAACTACTTAGCTTCACAAGGTTTAGTGTCATTGAGAGATATTTGGATCAATATTCATTACGGGAGATGAACCGCCCATTGCGGACCCGCATGATGGGTGGTGTGGGGGCTGGAGGTTAGAGACCTCCGGCTACCCGATTAGC